>CAYTUE010000092.1:0-3464 GCA_964441085.1 uncultured Planctomycetaceae bacterium | reverse complement strand
AAAGCGAAAGCGAAAGCGAACCGACTTCCCAGCCAGTCATCCCCGAGACATCAAAGCCAAACATTCTGTTTATTTCTGTCGACGACTTACGTCCGACTCTCGGTTGCTACGGCGACAACATCGCGATCACACCCAACATCGATCGCCTGTCTTCACAAGGAGTGCAGTTCAACAGAGCCTACTGTCAAGTTGCCGTATGTAATCCGTCTCGGGCCAGTCTGATGACAGGCTTAAAACCAGACACGCTGGGTGTGTGGACCCTTCCAATTCACTTTCGAGAAGCCAAACCAGACGCTGTCACTTTGCCTCAATGGCTCCGTAAATCGGGTTACACGGCGGTGAGTCACGGCAAAATTTATCACAACCCAACTCCCGACCCTCAGTCGTGGAGCGAACCAATTCGCGATCTGGCGAGGCTCCCTTATTCCTACCCCAGTGGCACTGCTCAGAAAGTCAAAGAAGCGAAACAAAAGCTGCCTCAGCGTGATTGGCGAAAGAACAGCTTACGAGGCCCCAGTACCGCGTCTCCCGATCTTCCAGACAACAAAGTCTTGGATGGAGCTCGCACTCAAATGTGCATCGAAGACCTAAAACGTCTTGGCAAAACGGACAAACCCTTCTTTCTGGCGATGGGCTATATCCGTCCTCACCTGTCGTTTGTGGCTCCAAAAAAGTACTGGGACATGTATGACCCCGCAGAACTGCCCGTTCTGGCGGACGAACACATTCCAACGGGGGCTCCTGAATTTGCAATGCATAACAACAGCGAACTCTCTCACTACGTTGACTTAATCAATATGCCGAAGCCGTGGGATGAAGAAGCATTACCCGAAGCACAAATGAGAAAACTGGTGCATGGCTATCACGCCTGCGTCAGTTACGTTGATGCTCAAATTGGTCTTCTTCTGAATGCCTTAGACGAAGCAGGACTCCGTGAAAACACCATCGTGGTTTTGTGGAGTGACCATGGTTGGAAGCTGGGTGAATACCGTGGCTGGGGGAAAATGACCAACTACGAAATTGACGCTCGAGTTCCTCTCATTATTTCTGCCCCAAGCATGCCAACAGCAGGGCAGCAGACGGAATCTCTGGTTGAACTACTCGACCTGTATCCAACTTTGTGTGAACTCGCGGGAGTTCAATCACCCGATTTTGCGGAAGGAAAAAGTCTTGTTCCGATCTTGAAAGCTCCGCAGGCGAAAGTCCGAACAGCGGCTGTCAGCCAATACTACCGGAAACACAAAACAGGGGAATACATGGGCTATTCAATGCGAACAGATCAGTATCGTTACATTGAATGGAGAAACTTTTTGACGGGAGAAGTTGCCGCCCAAGAACTCTACGACCATCAGGTCAGTGAAAAAGAGACAACGAACTTGGCGACATCCGTGCCAGCAGAATTACTGACGAAACTCAGCGATCAGCTCAACGAATCTCACCCTCCCAAAGCACTCAAAATGCTTCCCGCTGTGCACACGAACCCTTCTGGTCCGGGACGCCTGGCGGTCAAGATTTCGTTCAAAAATCAAACAACTTCAGACATGACTGTGTATCCCATCACTTCAACTGGTCGGCGAGCTAAAGGGAAACGAATTGCACCGCAGCAAGAGACAACGTTTCAAGCTCGTTTAGGAGGAACCTATGTTGTAGAAAGCAAAGATGGAACAATTCATCAAATTCATTCGCCAAGTTGGCCCGCTCAGCCCATTGTGATCCGCAATTAGAAGTTTCTATTTCCAGTTCCAATTGCAACATGCCAATGACGCACAAAGGCGACTCGAATCATGACAGATCATGCACTTGAATCTGCAACAATGAAACGCTTTGGTTTGATTGGCGGAACATCGTGGCATTCAACAGTTCTGTATTACTCAGTCATTAACCAAGCCATCAATGACCACTTCGGTGACAACACCAATCCGCCGCTCGTGTTGTTTAACGTGAATCAAGCGAAGATTCACCAGTACCAGCAAGCTGACAACTGGGAAGCAGTCGCCGAGATTTTCATTGAAGCGGGTCAGTGCTTAAAACAAGCAAACGTGGAACAAATCTGCTTTTGTGCCAATACACCTCACAAGATTTATGATCAGTTTTGCGATCAAGTTGACATTCCTGTCCTGCACATTGCTCAGACAACAGCAGCCGCAATTCGTAGTCAGGGAATAAGCCGAGTCGCCTTTATTGGCACTGCGTACAGCATGCAGGACGACTTCATTACCAGTCGCATTGCGGCTCAAGGAATTGAGATCGTCGTGCCCACAGGTTCGGCGGTCGTGCAAGAACTACACCGGATCATTCAACAAGAACTCACCTTCAACAAAGTTGTCCCGGAATCCAAGCAATGGGTCATTCAGCAACTGCAAGAAATGATCAACGCTGGAGCCCAAGGCGTCGTTTTGGGTTGCACTGAATTTCCGTTGATGTTGGATCAACAAGATCTTTCGGTCCCGATCTTCGACACAATTCAAATTCACGCGTTTGCTGCCGCTGATTCGATCCTCCGCCGTTCAACATAAAACACATCACAGTGTCAACTTGGCAACTGAGCCAATTTCGCCACAGCCCCCGTCAATTGCCTTGTAAAACATGGTAAAATGGAGGTTGTGCATGCGTAGGGCAGGGAAAAAGCGACAGAGAGCCCTATCAGCTACGGGCGAAACGCAGCAAGCAGAATGCATCGGAACAGGCCAATCATTGGCAAATTCAGCCGGTTTGCAAAATCTGCCATCAGAACCGCACTTTTTGCGGGCAAATCAACGTTGCAGCACTTTTCGCAAGGCCATATTCTGAGACTTAGAAAAATCACTTCGTGGTCGATATTCGTCTCAAGTTTCAACCACGCCCCTCTCTCCTACACTCGGTTGCGTTTCTCATTCTCTCCAACTTTCGCAGTCGAGCACATCAATTCTCATCTCTCTTCTCTCTCAATCTTCTGTGATTTAAGGCAGACATTATGCCCGTCACCTGGCTTAAACGACTTGCAGGCACTGCTCTTTCTGCATCTGTGCTTTGCTTTTCTGGCTGTTACAGCTTGAATGGCCACATGCTGAATGCATCTGGTATGAACTTGTACGGCCAAGGCAACTACGCCTTGGCTGCTCAAGACTTTCAAACGGCTGTTGCTAACAGTCCAAACAATCCAGACTACATTAGTAATTTGGCGAAGGCGCGGATGAAACTAGGTGATGGCACGGGGGCAGAACAATTGTTCCGGCAAGCCCTCACCACCAATCCAAGCCACCAACCTTCGTACCATGGTTTGTCAGAATTGATGCTGGCTCAAGGACGTGGTCAAGAAGCCAATCAAATGCTGCAAACTTGGGCCGCCACTCAACCGTACGTTGCAGAATCTCACATCGAACTGGCATGGATCCAACAACAGCTGGGACAGCCAGACGCTGCCGTTCAGTCACTCCAAGAAGCCCTTCAAACAAATCCAAATCATCCAACGGCCTTGGCTCATC
>CAYTUE010000091.1:7627-16537 GCA_964441085.1 uncultured Planctomycetaceae bacterium | reverse complement strand
CAAAAGCCTCGGTGACCATCGTGATCATGGCGAAGCACACAACTTCAACCGATCATCAAACTGGCTATTCGTCGTCTTCCAAAGAAGACCAAAAATCTTCGCTATCGACGACAGACGCTTTTCTCGCGTTGGCCGCTTTATGCAAACGGTGATCGCTGCTTACAACCAAGACTCGCTTGGGCACACTATGAGATTTCAGCAGAAATTCAATTTCTGAATCTGCGCACAGGCCCATGGGAGCAAACCGAATCTGCATTCCGTTTGCTCGAAAACTGCGACGACCATCAGACCGTGATTCAAACGCGTCGTAGACAACGGTCGCTCGGTTCAGCACGGATTCATCCAGCAGGTCAGCGAGAGTTCTCTGCATCCGCTTTCGACAACGCTCTAATTCGCCATCGGAATATCGCTGCTTCGCAATTCCCATCGCATGCATTAAGTTGTAGCCGTCAATGATAAGATAGGGATCCATGACCTGTTGATCTGTCGCCTGAACGGGCTGCAAAAAGAAGGGGGTTCGTCGGTCGCCCGACACATGCCTACGCACGGACAGATTGAGTTACTCGCGAGCCTTAGTCGCTTGATAAGCATCTTCCATTTGCTGCAAAGTCGCATCATGAATTTTGATGTCTTGTTGTTTCATCGCCTCTTCGATTCCCTGAAAACGTCGAGCAAACTTTGCATTACTTTTGCGTAATGCTTCTTCAGGATGAATCCCCCAGCGGCGAGCAATATTCGCTATCACAAACAGAACGTCTCCTAATTCACTTTCAGCTCGAGCCTTCAAAGCAGAATCTTCAATCGGTGTATCTGGGATGACTTCGCTATCAACAGCAGCCGGAACGCAAGGAGCATCTGACGAAGCGAAAAGTTCTTCGTTCAATTCACTGAGTTCTTCCTGAAGCTTATCGAACAGCATACGGCGATCAGGAAAATCGTACCCGACAGACGCTGCTCGAGACGCAATTCGGTAGGCCCGGGCCAGCTGAGGAAGATCTTGGGGAATTCCCTCTAGCTGAGATGTCCGCTCGCTCTTTTCTGAATTCTTCGCGGCATGCCAGTGCTTCTTCACATCGTCTGTCGTTTCAGCAGTTTGATCGCCGAACACATGAGGATGTCGACGAATCATCTTTTCAGTGATCGAACGAACAACATCCACAAATTGAAACCGCCGTTCATCGGACGCAATCTGGCTGTCCAAGACAACTTGCAATAGCACGTCTCCCAGTTCTTCCTGAATGGCCGCATTGTCGTCGGAATCAATTGCCTCCAAGAGTTCGTATGTTTCTTCCAATGTGTACGGTTTAATCGTGGCGAGCGTCTGCTGACGATCCCACGGACAACCTTCAGGGGATCGCAGTTTCGCAATCACTTCGCACAGTTTCTGCACAGCAGGAAGAAGTTCGTCGAAGTCCGGAACAACTCCGAATGTCAAAGGGTCGTGAGCCTTTGTTGTTGGCGAGGAATCAGTAGGCATGGGCTAGAATTCGGAGGAAGACAACAAAGATCAGCGAAATGGAAGGTCATTCAGCGACCTTCAAACGATCAGCTGAATCACTCATCTGAATCAAGTATTGAGACAGGATGAACGGCTTCAATCCGGAAGCTTGCTTCGTTCACCACGAAGTCAAATGCCTGCAATCCAGTGATCTTGTAGTTCAGAATTTTGAGTGCACTCCGGAATGGAAAATCTCCTTCAAAACGACACTGTTTTCCGTCGATACTGTAGCACTGCACCCGAAGCGGCCCACGTCCCGATTCTTGATTAGGGAGAGTCGCCACAAACAACATGGGGAACCGAGAATCCTGAAAGTGGAGAACTCCCGATTTCTCTGTCTCAATTTTTGCGGAAACAGCTCCTGTCTTCCGGTCGAGAACAAACAGTTCCTTTTCAAATTCGATCATCGAAGGAATAAAGCCAGAGCGAGGCACTTTCCCAGTAGAAGCTGGGAAACCCACATATAAAAACTCATGATTGCCAGCCAAGAACAATCCTTCTGGCTTGGGTGGGAACTCAGACTTTGAAAACGGCACTTGATAGTCTTGAGACGCCCCACTATTCAAATCGATGGTTTGCAACTTCCCAGAGGAATGAATGGCCGCCAACGTGGTCGCATTTAAAAACTGGAAGGATTCGAATTGCTTGAGCTCAACTGTTTTTAAAGCTGCTGGCTGCTCAAAATTTTCGTCATCGACTTGCCCCAAATCCATCCACATCAACTTGGGAGCGTTAGCCGACTGTTCATCCCAGATGACAATCTGAGAATCATTTTGGTGAATCACACTTTGATGCTTGAGGTCCAAAGACTTCTCTACCCGAAACTCACCAGTCGTCATATCCACTAAAAGTGGTGGGTGAACATCATCATGGAACAGCAAAGTACTACCGGGGCCTGAAATGACAGAAAACTCGTCAGAAGTCAATGAAGTCTGCCAGAGCAACCTTCCGGTGAGTAGGTCGTAAACTTGGCGTTGATTTCCTTCTGCGACACAAATGCAACCATCACTTGAAGACAAAAGACGCCAAGAAGGTGAAGCACCATCCTGCAGGCGACGAGCTTCTAAATCGAGTCGATCTCGAAACGAACTTTCAGGAGATGCGACCGAAGAGCGAGGAATCGGAAGTGACCACAGGACTTCTCGTTCCAACAAAGAGATTGCTGTCAAAGACTGGACAGAACGTAAAAGCAAGACTGTCCCAGATCGCTCCACCCACTCTACAGCTGCATCGCCGTAGATAATCGAATCGCAAAAAGCCAAATTCCAGTTCCACGATTTCGGGACAAAAAATGGATACGAAAACAGTCGCCCTGGCCTGCCTGGAACCAGTCTCCATCGATATTGATTTAAAAACGGATCGTTTTGGTCAAGCACCGATACTCCTCCACGAAACGCAAAAGAAGCACTGCGATTTCGTATTGGAATTGCCCTCCAGTCAGTCGAGCCCCACACCTGATATCGTTCGGTTTCCTGCTGAAGCAACTGCTCATGGATTTTGTCAGGCCAAGTCAGCGACCATTTTTCAAAGAGACCAGCAGACTGAACCGCTTCCACAAATGATGAAGGAAATTCCGCAATAGCAGTACTTAGCAATGTCTGTTGAACATCAAGCGGAATACTCAGAATTGGTTCGTGTTCGGAAACCACTTGGCCTAGGAAGTCGTCCAAAATTTGAATTTCATCTTGGTAGTCTACCCCATTGGAATCATCTGATTTCGACTTCAATTTCACGGCATGCTGTAGCAGCTCAAATGCAAGTTGTCGAGTTTCACACTCACCAACTTGCTCGGCCACAAACTTCGCTGCAACTGGACTTTTTATCCCCAACAGCTGGCTTTTCGGAATCGACTGAAGATCATCAACTGGCCAATCCCTTGACACAACCTCAGACAGAAGACCTGTCAATGTTGCTGTTGCCCACGCTCGAATCGTCAAATCAATTTGCTCAGCCCCACGATCCAATTCTGGTGCCGACGACGAAACATGTGCTACCGTCTTTAACACCACAGACCGAAGAGGCACATGAATAATGGAATCCTGCATCTTCAAGAGTTCGCAAACCATAGAAATCGCTTCTCCCGAACGATCTGCAGCCATTAATAATTGAGTCTCAACAACTCGCTGCTCAGCTTGCTGTGATGATGTCTTTGCCTCGACTTTTAACTGATCCAGATAAAGATCTGGTTGCCGACCAGCCAACTGCAACAAACACTGAAAGGCAACATCTTGAGCCACTTGGAAATTGGAGTCTGACTCCACTACTAATTTTGCTTCGCGCAGTGCTGATTCCAGATCACCATTGGCTAAAAATTCTCGACTCAACTGAAGATGGTTGCGAGCTAACACCGTGGCCGCAGTGTCCGAAAGCAACATGACTTGGTCTCCAGAAACGTAGAGCAAACGATCCTGGTCGCCGGAGATCAAATGGCCCCATCCATTCAACGGCAGCAGTTCATTCTCGCCTTGCTGAACCGCACCGGAATCCAAATCCAGTGTTGCAAGATGGCCGTTACTCAGGGGGAATAGCAGATTGCCCTTGTGTCGAACGCCGCTTCCGGTCGGAACAACACCAGACACTGGGCTTCCAGAGAGTGTACTGTCATGCATCTTGCGTTTCCAAATTTCGCGACCATCTTGGATGCTAAAGCACTGCAATAAATCGCGATTTGCTAACACGAAAACATGTTCATCAGCATAAACAAAAGTCGCATTGGACATGGGAATCGTTTTGACACGTTGACCCGTCTGACTGTCAACCAAAACGGCTTCATATGCTTCTTGACACAACACCAGTAACCGATCGCCAACCAGCTTTAATCGAGAATGATTCCAGCGACGATTCAGTTGAGCAGATGCGGTTAAAGCAGTAAACCGCGCACGTCGAACGTTGCTCGTTGCTCTTAGGCTTGATTCATCTGCAAGACAAGTTGCCCACAAAACAGAGAGTGATGTTTCATCTAAGCACTGCAACCAACCAGTCGATGTTGTGGTCCACAAAAGTCCACTGTCTCGAATTGGAGTACACGCCCAATGACTTCGAACTGGGTCTTTACTGATCGCTTGTTCTGGAATCGAAATCGGAGCGCTCGAAAGATACTGGCCTGTCGCAATGGAAAAACGTCCGAGCCGAATTTCTCCGTTCCATTCAAACACACATAGAACGGCTTGATTCACAACCCGAGGAGCGCCATAAAACCATGCAACCCCATCTGTCGGTCCGAGTTCCTGCTCTAACGCGGCATGCCCAACCGTCCAAATGCGTCGCCCAGATTCCGCATCAAGTGCGATCAACTGACCTGAATGAAACCCTGCAGTAAAACCTGAACTACCGAGAAAGACTCGGCCAATCTGTGCGGACATAGGAGTTGATGCCACATCTGGGGCCACAACCAAAACTCGACCATTTGAAACCACTGGTCGAGTCTGAACTTCGTCACGGCAAAACAAACTCGCCAGCATCGACTTATCAATCGAAAAGAATGATATCCCCGCGGTGTTCTTTTGAAGGATCCGAGAAAACAAACTGGAATGAGAGCGGTCCTTGACCAGTTTCTGATCAAGTGGTGGCGCGATGGGATAGTGCCAAACAGCAGAGCCAGAATCTAAGTCAATTGCAGCCACTCCACGCATTGTTCGCTGGTAGGCTCGCCCTGTATCGAGCGCAGGTTCCCATGATGATGTGAGAGTCACAGATTCTCGATTCGCCAAATCGCGAAACGCGTCAATCTGAGCTTCAAGTATCGGCGACATCGGTGACCGAAAATCCCACACTGTGAATTCAGGGATTACAGCCGCGGAATTTGGGGGGGAATCAACGTTCGCAGTCGAATCGCTCACTCTGTTGACCTCGTCAACACGCAATAGAGCCAACTGCTGTTTGGCTAACGCCGCATACTGAGACTGACTGGACTTAGCAACAACATCAAGCCAAATCGCCGCAGACCGGTGCAGGCCACGATCCACCTGAACTCGACTGATTAAAATCAATGCTTGAAACGACTCTTCCGTCCCCGCATATTTCAGAAAGAATTCGGGTAGCAACAGATCGAAATCATGGTGAGCCAAAATTTCGTTCAACCTTCTGCGAGCAGCCCCTGAAACTTGATCATTCAGTTTCTGCTGCGCAGAAGCTGGCAGTCGCTCAAAATCTCGCAATACGTTCAGGAACAAAGGTCCCCAAGTTCCATTCGCCATGGGAACCTGAAACAAAGGATCAGCAGTTTGCAAACGTGCAAGTTCATTTAATGCCTTCGACACATCGCCCGTTTGAATATCCTGCCGAAAAGACTGAACCGTCAAAACAGTCTTTCGATCGGTGTACAGACTTTGAGCAAACTTAAAAAATCCTGACTCAGCCGATTCCTCTTCAGAATCACTGTCCAGATCCATCACCGGGTTAGGAGGAGGCTGCCAAGCAACAGCTTCTGTCCAATCTGGTAGAACCACAAAAAGCAAAACACTAAAACACAGCACTCGTATCTGTGAATTTGCAATCAACGGAACGACTCCCACTCAAATTTTGGACCACAACGAAACCATCACAAGCTTGACACAAATCGCCGCAAAACAATTTGCACAGCCTGAAACACACATCTTTCCAACAACCGAGGCCAATTTCCAGTATTCTACGAAGGGGAATCCAAAGGTTCCCTGTGCCCAGCACCTTGGCAGCAATTGTTGGAGAACAGATTCATAGAAACTGGCGAAACCCGCCTTTCACGCCATCAATGTGGCAGAATCTGCGGCAAGCAGCGGGGACCGGCTGATTTCCCTGCAATGCGGCAGCTTCAGGTGACTGAAAGCCAAAACGGAAGAAAAATGGTCGTCCGATTGGCTAGACTCTGCCAGGAATCCCAGCATTAGTGTTGAAGATAAGAAGGGCGACCGGTAACCTGCCGCGATTCGGCGCATCCCCCGTGTGAAAAAGTGAGGTTTTCACTGATTTTTCGATTGAGCATCAGTCGATCAATTGGTTTTCGGAATGGTTTGCCTTGAAAAGAGCAACAAACATGTTGTTCTTGCGTGCAAAATCACTCGGTATCAATCACTCCGTGAAAACGTGAGACGTTGATTCCCCCATGGTTTTAAGCGTTACCGTAAATGAACAAGCGGCAAATGCCGCATCAGATACGAATCATTTGATTATTTTTGTGAACAGGATCGACAGCGATGGCTGAGGATTTCAAATTGGCTGCTGAAAGCCGCGAGCTTTTAGGTTCAGCCAATTCTCGTCGAATGAGACTTCAGGGACAAATTCCTGCAAACCTTTACGGTTTCGACAAGGAAACTGTGAGCCTGACCGTCAAAGCCGAAGATATCGACCAGCTCATCGCTGGTGGATCGAAGGTCGTAGACGTGACAGTGGGTGGAGCCACAGACAAAGCAATCGTTCAAGAACTCCAGTGGGATGTTTTTGCAACTCACGTCAAACATGTTGACTTAAAGCGTGTGGATCCAGCGGATTCCGTCAGCGTCGAAGTGAATACTGAAATTCGAGGCGACGCAATTGGCCTGAAAGACGGCGGCATTTTGAAAGAACACATCAAGCGAATTCGCGTAAAATGTGCTTCTTACCGAATTCCTCGATCGATTCCTGTTCGAGTCGGTGCGTTGAAAATCGGCGATTCACTCAAAATCAGTGACCTCAAGTTTCCAGAAACCGTGACTGTCGAAACAGCTGCAGACACAGTCGTTGTGGAAATTTTCAATCCTAAAACGGCCGCAGTAGCGACCGAAGAATAGTCTGGAATTTCAAGTGAGACTGGTTTTTGGGCTGGGTAATCCCGGCAGCAAATACTCAGGAACTCGACACAATGTCGGGTTTGATGTCGTCAAATGCTTGGCCGATCGGTTTCAAGCGACATCACCCAAAACGAAATTTCAGGCCGAATACGTTGAAGTCGTGATTGGAAGTGAAAAAGTACTTCTCATCTCGCCCTTAACATATATGAATCGCAGTGGTGAATCTGTGATTCAGTTTGTACAGTTTTTTAAACCGCAGCCCGAACAAATTGTCGTGATTAGCGACGATTTGAATTTGGAACCCGGAAGAATAAGATGGAAGCCTTCCGGTTCTGCCGGAGGGCAAAATGGGCTGAAAGACATCATTCAGCGACTTGGGCACCAAGACTTCCCAAGGTTACGAATTGGAATTGGCAGACCTCGTGGTCGCAAAGACGTGACTTCATGGGTGTTAGGTCGATTCCTTCAGGATGAACTGTCAGATGTGAAAGCATCGATTGACCGAGCAGTTGATTCCGTACAGATGTGGTGTTCCGAACCATTCAGTCAGGTGATGTCAAAATTCAATTGCTCGGCATCATCAAATGATTCCGAGGAATAGACAACGAACAAATCATGAGACACTTTGTTCTCAGGTTTCATCGGTCGACAATAAAATTTGAACAGACGGCTATCACCGTCGACGGTATTTTGAACAGACGGCAACAACCGTCGACGGCAATTTTAAACGTATCCAGCGGGAGCACCCGGCAATGTCCGTGGCAGAAGTCGAAACAGTAAAACAAAACATGTACGAAGGTATGTTCCTTCTTAACAGCACCAAGTTCGCCGGTGATCCAGAAGGTTCAACTGAAACCTTGATGGCCATTCTGGAAAAAGCGGGAGCCTCTGTTGTCGCTCATCGTCCTTGGCAAGATGGCAAGCTGGCATACGAAATTGAAGGCCAACGCAAAGGTCTGCATTACCTTGTCTGCTTCAAAATGGCGGGCGAAGGTGCTCCAATTTTGAATCGCCAGTGCCAACTCAGCGATCTCGTTGTGCGACACCTGATCATTAAGCATCGAGTCGAACTGTTCGACGCCATGGTGAATGCTTTGACAGTCGTGCCCGAAGAAGCCGCTGAAGAAGGAGCCGAAGGCGAAGATGTCGCTGACGATGGAGTTGCCGCAGACGAGTAGTCGTTGAACTACGGCTTCGTCAGTAAAATTGCATTGCTTCAAGCACCTCAATTGTGGGTGCCGGAAGTTTTTTGACAGTTGGTTTTAGGAAAGCCCACATGGCTTCATTCAACAAAGTCATTCTTCTCGGGAATCTGACACGAGACCCCGAAGTTCGATACACGGCTGGTGGATCAGCCGTGACCGAAGTTTCGTTGGCTGTTAATCGACAATGGACCGATCGGCAAACCAACGAACGGAAAGAAGAAGTCACCTTTGTTGAAGTCACCTTGTGGGGACGTACTGCTGAAGTGGCAGGAGAATATCTTTCCAAAGGTCGACCTTGTCTGATCGAAGGAAGATTGCAGCTGGATCGTTGGGAAGACAAGGAAACGGGTAAGAATCGCTCCAAACTCAAAGTTGTCGGAGAAACTCTGCAACTGTTGAGTGGCAAAGGTGATGCAACTGGCGGATCAAGCGGTGCACCAGCTTCCGGGTACTCTCAACAAGC
>CAYTUE010000091.1:4461-7527 GCA_964441085.1 uncultured Planctomycetaceae bacterium | reverse complement strand
CCTGCAAGTCAACCAGCACCACCAGCTGATTCAAGAACACCAGACCAAGCGTTTTATGACGATAGCCCAAACACTCAAGACGACGATGTCCCCTTCTAACAAGATGATGTCGGTTCGATTGAACGCCCCCACCTCAAGAAAAATTGTCGTAACTCAGCTAATACCGAATACCATAAGCCATCACAATTCGCTGTCACCCTGACAGGAAAACTGCTGGCAATACCGAAAACAGCTCGCTCAGATACAGCTTGCTCAGATACAGGGAACAATCCATCATGGTCCATGTCACAAGACCTCGCGGCGTCGCCGGCTCTACCAATTCATCTGCCGAAATTTTGCTTGTTCACGATATTTCGCACCTTGGCAAACGTGGTGACATTGTTCGAGTCAAGCCAGGCTACGCCCGCAACTATCTTCTTCCTCACGGTCTCGCCACTGTGGCCACAGAAGAAAACAAGAAGATGGTTGAACTGCACAAAGAAAAACTGAAGGCAATCGAATCGAGCCGTATTCGTGACCTCAGCAAAATTGCAGAAGCTTTAGGCAAATACAGCGCCACCATCGAAGCCAATGCGACTCCAGACAACATGCTGTACGGTTCTGTTGTTGCTCGAGACATCAGCGATGCACTCAAAGCAGCTGGCCACAAAGTGGAAGCAGAACACGTTCATCTTGATGGTGCTATCAAAGAACTTGGGATGTACACCGTGAAAGTGAAGCTGCACGAAAAAGTTCAAACAGACGTGAAAGTCTGGGTTGTCCCCGCAGCAGCCAACATGTAATTCACCTTCGGTGGCTCGCTTTAAGCGGCCCGAAGCTGGAACATCAACGGCAACAACCCAAAGCGTGATCTCATCATCGCTTTGAACACATGACCCTCAGAATGCATCACCGCATCTGAGGGTTTTTTGTGCTCCGACAGTTTTTGCAGCCTTCATTCAGCGAGACAGTTCGATGTCGTTCGATTCAGACGATTTTCCACGCAAACGCAAGAAAAAGGGTGACTGGAAAAAAGACAACCAGACCTCTGGATTCGCCGACCACCTGAAAGTCCCCCCACAAAATCTCGATGCCGAAAAAGGCGTGCTCGGCAGCATCATGCTGCTCAATGAAGCGGTCGACGATGTCAGCGAAGTGATTAAAACAGATCATTTCTACAGCGATGCTCATCAAAAGATTTTTGCAGCTGTTCGAGGTCTGTACGACAACAACGTGCGAGCGATCGACAGCGTCACCCTCGCCAACGAATTGGATCGCAAGAACGAACTTGAAGAGGTCGGTGGAGTCGCCTATTTGGCTGAAATTCTTGAAGCCGTACCACACGCTGCTCATGCAAAATACTACGCCAACATCGTGCGTGAAAAGTGGATTCAACGCAGTCTGATTAGTTCCTGCACCGAAATCCTTGCGGAAAGTTATGATCTAAAGACAGACATCGACGAACTGCTCCAAGGGGCAGAACGACGAATCTTTAGTATCGTGGAATCAGAAGATGCCAGTGGCAACATCTACATTCAAGACATCCTGCTAGAAGCCTTCGACCGCATCGAAGAACGCATGAACCAAACAGGTGATGTTTCTGGCCTATCCACCGGCTTCACCGACTTCGACCTTCACACCACCGGCTTTCAGCCAACAGAATTAATCATCCTTGCCGCACGTCCTTCGATGGGCAAAACAGCCTTGGTTTGTAATATCGCAGAAGGCATTGCAAGAAACGAAAACAAGGGCGTCTTGCTATTCAGTCTGGAACAATCCAACGCAGAGTTAGTAGAACGTTTCTTGGCCATCACCGCGCGTGTGAACGGCCATGATCTTCGAGCCGGAAATTTAACTCGTGAACAGCGAGACCAGCTGATGGAAGCATCAGACGAACTGTCTCGCATGCCAATCTATATCGATGACAAACCAGGGCGAACCATGGGGCAGATTGCAGCTCTGGCTCGACGCCTGCACAGAAAAAATGGTTTAGGCATCATCATTATCGACTACCTGCAGCTGATCGAACCAGAAGATAAGTCGGCTCCTCGAGAACAGCAAATCGCCGGAATTTCTCGCCGACTGAAGTTTCTCGCCAAAGAACTGCGAGTCCCCGTTGTCGCTTTGGCTCAGCTCAATCGTGGAGTCGAATTACGAGAAGACAAGCGACCGCGACTGGCCGACCTGCGTGAATCTGGTTCGATCGAACAGGACGCCGACATGGTCATGTTTCTACATCGTCCCGACGCCTACGACCCCGAAGATCGCCCAGGCGAAGCCGAAGTCGTCATCGCCAAACACAGAAGTGGACCAACCGGAATCATCAAGCTGACATGGAGAAAAGAATTCATGCGGTTCGATAACTATGCGCCAATGGCAGACACCGATTTTGATCTGTAAATCAAACAGTCAAAACCAACAGCCCATGAATCTGAGTCAATCTTTTGAACGACCAGAGCGGGCCAAGCACGTTTCGCTAAAAACCATCACTGCGATAAAATCATCACAGCGACAAAAAATGTCACGGCGAGCGGCTCACCCCAATTTCCGTTCACCCCAAAAAGCTAGTTGATGAACGGATCAAAGCCTTGTCGAAGCGCGTCAAGTTCTGGTGGCAGTGCATTAGAAATGGCACTTGAAACAGGAGCTTGTTCAGACAGCACACCGGGCAACAAGTTTCGTGATGCGTCTGGCTGAAACAACCCACCGATGGCAGCGGGAACAGAATCCTGAATGCTCCTCGCCCCGTAGTCCCGAACACTTTCCAACGTTTGGTCGAACGCTTGTCCACTTCTTTCCTGTAACTGACCTCGAAAGCTACCCGCCATTTCTTCAACTCGCGATGCCACTTCAGTTCGAATCCCGTTCGTCAATTGATCTTGAGATCTTGAAACGACATCCTGCCATCCACTTGATGCCCCCGTGTCGCTCACAGGAACATCACTGTCATCACCAAACAGCATGTCTGAAATTAAATCTGATTCTTCAGACGCTGAGGGAACACTTGGAGAGCGATCCAATGACAAACTGGAACTTGATTCACGAAACGGGTCAAGCGGTAGAGAAGCATCACCACTCGTCACTTCA
>CAYTUE010000091.1:0-4361 GCA_964441085.1 uncultured Planctomycetaceae bacterium | reverse complement strand
CGAGGAATCACGGGCTGCTCGAAGCGGCTACCTGAACCAAACACCGAATCAACTGATGGAAAGTCCTGCTGGTTACGATTTGAGGCCAAAGACCGAAAGTCGTCTGATTCGACCATTGGGTCGACAACAGGTTTCTTGGCTTCGTTAAATGGCAAACGAAACAGATCAGGAAATTCGCCAACAGGATCTGCGGCAGCCTCACTTCGGCTAGGAAAGATTCCTTCCGGAATCTCTAGGCCACCGCCGACATCATCTTCATTCATCAAACCGCGAAGCTGATCCAAAGCCGACCCGTTTTCCGACACAGTCTCTAACAAATTGTCGGTCATCGATGACGCAACCAAATCAGTGTCTCCATGAGCCACCAAGGCTCGCGCCACTTCTGGGCGGTCCGTATAGTCTGCAGCTGTCCAGTGTCTGAGATCAACAAAGGACAACCCAAGAGACGGTTGAGGTGTTCGTGGGACAAGTCGGAAGCCATCTTCCGATCGAATCATATGAAACTGAAGAGCCACGAACATAAGGAGTGAGCCTGCAATGGCTCCGACAAAAAACGGCTTGAGCTTTTTCATGGTGATCGAACTACCAAAAGACGTTGGTGTACTGCTGACTGCACCGCTGACCGCCATCCATCACAGGGGCAATCAAAATCGAAATGCAAACTCGCAGGAAAAACAAGGACACAGACGGCAGCCCATCAGACCGCAGCCGATCTTGCCCGTGCATCTCAACGCTACCACGCACACAACAACCAACTTGTGCCGAAGTTTCACGATTGACCAAAATCTGCACCAAGCTGTTCAACAAAACATACGCAATCACCCGATCAAAACAGTCAACGCAAACCCCCTGCTTTAACACAGGCAAATCACATGGCTGCTTGGGGGGCAAAGAATCCCAGCCATTTCGACATCAGCCATTTCCCCTTCCATCACGCAGCCGTGACTCGAAAACGCCAAGCATTTTCAACGAACTGTTTGAAATGTCGAAAATTTCAGCTCTTCGAATTGCCGTGGCAAGCTGTAAGGCGTAACGTCTAAGTTGTGGGTTGAATGCCCAATTGATCTTTGAAAACTGATTGCTTGTGGGTTTCTTACCCAGTACTGTGTTTCCAAGCACAAGACATTCATCACGGTACCTTCCAAATGTTCATCACCGGCGAAGTCAGACGAACGCTCGACGAAAGATTTCGTCTGAGTCTGCCTCAAGACTTCGCCGACAGCATCACAGACGAAGGTTCGGATCTCATCATCGCGAAGGAACGGTCTGGCTGTCTGAGCCTGTGGAAATGTGACGAGTGGGAGAAACGAATTGAAAGTGGCGTTTCACTGTTGAAACAAAAGATCGATTCAGGACGAATGGAGGGCCGCTGGGGCGATGTTCAAAAGCTCGGGCGACTGCTTTCAACAAGACACCAAAAGGTGAATTTAGCAAAGAGATCTCGACTGCTGGTCCCGGAAACTTTCCGAGACTTTTTAGGAGTCACAGCAGGGCAGGAACTTGTTGTTGTCGGAGCCGTGATCTGCGTTGAAATCTGGAACCCCTCTTACTGGTTAGACACATTAAAGGATGAAATGCCTAGCTTTGGCGACCTGTTTAAGGCTCTCACAGAATAGCACTCACACACAACACGGCATGCTGATCCAGCACACAGCACGCCTGAAATAAAACATCGGAAGCAGAAGGAACCGAACGAGAGTTAAGCGACCTAAATACTCATTCAACATTCTCTCCGGGCAAGCATCCCCGGTTGCATTGAAGCACCCAAGGATGGCCGTCTGGCAGGGAGGCCGCTTTTCTCTCTTCGGTTCACTTTTTTAATTCTGCCCCACCCAATCACCACAGGACAGGGATCACTTCACAAAGGCCGTACCTAGTCGCCCGACGCTCTCATTGCGGCCCTCGCCATACGACCAGCTTCCCTACGAACCTAGCTCCTCTACGAACCTAGGCAGCCTGCCAGCAGATTTTTGACTGTCACAAGCGACATGATGGCCGCTGTTTCAATTCTTAAAATCGTGTCTGGCCATGTCAAAATCTTGGCATCTCGGCTTCGAATCTCGGCAACTTCACCGTCCGTAAAGCCGCCCTCTGGACCAATCAAAATCACATGCTTTGTTTCACGATCCAGTTCAGAGACAGCCAAGGCCGAAACAGCCAACGACGAATTCGATTCAGGATGCCCTAACCAAAAGGTGGCTGTCGGATCTTCCAACACAGAAGTCAACGAAACAGGCTGACAGATCTCCAGTGCATGCAACCTGCGACATTGCTTACATGCACCAATCACCGCGGATTCCAACTTTGATAACTTGCCCTGACCGGGATAGGTCACACTGCGATCGGTTTCCAACGGAATAAACTGACTCGCACCTAACTCCGTCAGCTTTTCGACCATCCACTTGACTCGATCACCACGTGGAGGTGCTGCTGCGACAACAAGATTGGACATCGGTGGACGTGGAACCTGTCGCAATTCTGTGACTTGAACAGTCACATTACGACGCTCCACCTGAGTAATTTCAGCCGAGCCCAATCCCCCTTTTCCATCGAAGACTTCAATCTGGTCTCCCACCGAATTTCGCATCACCTTAACAGCGTGCTGGGCTTCTGCCGTCGACAGAGGAAATTGTCCCAGTTGAAGACTTGGGCAGTAGTAACGATGCGGCATAATTTCATCTACTGATGACGAAGAACAAATAAAGGCAGAAGCCAACGAATCAATCAACGACTGAATTTTCGAGTCACTCGTTTTCTGGTTGACTCAACAAACGGATTCGATTCTTTCGAAGGCCACTGATTTCTTCTTCAAGTGTCAGCTGCCGCTGCACGTTGACCTGTTGGCCTTCCATTAGCAAATCCAGATTTGTCACCGCAATCAGATCGCCAAGCTGCACTCCTTCCACAACAGCCATTGCTTGAATAATTCGCTGAACCACAACGGGCCGTTGAACAACCAAGTTTTCTTTGCTGACGACATACACAGTGTTGGAAACAAGGGCTTCACGAGGAATCAAAAGGCAGTTGTTGGTGACAGGACCATCAATTGCCGCCGTAACAAAAGTTCCTGGCAGCAAAAGAGGAAAATCAGGCGTGTTGGCCACTTCAATAAAGACTTGAACCGTTCGAGATTCCGTATCAGCTTCTGGAGCAACACGAACAAGATCTCCTTTCCAAGTGACGGATGTTGTGTCACTCGACTGAAGCTGAACAGGAGGCTTCAGTCCGTCTTGCTGCAATGTTTGCAGTCGTAAAAATTCGTCTTGGGCAAGAGCGACTGGAATTTCAACGGTTCGCAAATCGGTCAGCCGAAACAAGGGTTCGCCGCTACGCACAAACTGCCCAAGTGCAACTTGCACATCGCTGATGATTCCATCAAATGGCGGCATAACCCGAGTTCTCTCAAGATCATTGGTCACCTGCTGTGCTTCTGCTTCGTTACTGGTTAAACGTTGTTCTGCCGCCGATCGTTCTGCAGGCATCAAATCTAACTGATTCTGAAACTGCAAAATGCTTTCTTCATAGCGTTGAACTTCCAACAAGGAACGATCCAGTTCGGATTCAGAAGATGCTTGTCGCCGCATCGCGGATTTGATTCGTTCGTATTCCGCTTTTAATGTCTTCAGCACGTCTTGGCTTTGAGCCAACTGCTTTTTTGTCCCACTGAACGCAAGGTCCATTCTCTGCAGCTCGACCTTGGCTTCTTCAATCCGACTCAACGCCTGCTGTTGCCGTTGGAGATAATCTTTAGGATCAATCCGAATCAATAAATCTCCGGGTTCTTCGATCGTATCTGTGGAAGACAAAGCCAACTGGCGTGCCTTCACGGAACGCCCGACATCGAGTTCAGGACTCACTTCGATGACTTGGCCGGTCACTTGAGCCGCCACAACCACTTCTTGATCAGCTTGTACCGTACCAAAGCCATAGATGATTTCTTGGAAGTCAGCCTGTTGCACCTGAAACACATCCACGTTCAAATCGGGAGCGGTCAAGTCTGCCTGCTGAGGCAAATCGCGACTGCCGTATAATTTCATGTAGGCAAAACCGCTGAACAAAAGAATGGCGACAACCAAAACCTGTGTCACCAAAAGCTTGTGAACGGGAGAAAGTGAAGAACGTTCTTCAGCCATGCAAACTGGATTTCAAAGCGGAGGGAATAAGCGAGCAGATCGGAACGAAAGACACACCTGCCTGTTGATAGCATCATATTCGTATCTTGCGCATCTTTCTGAAACGAATATCAGCCATTCCTCGTTGGATTTTCGCAATGAAGTGGATTGAACAGAAAAACAACCTGTCCCAAAGCGATCCAGACACCACCAAACACAGCTTTCGCCATCCGTGAAACCCCACAGGAA
>CAYTUE010000090.1:12599-16664 GCA_964441085.1 uncultured Planctomycetaceae bacterium | reverse complement strand
CGCAAATACATGCGACCATTGGCAACTGCTGGAGTTGCCTTGCTGCTTTCCCCAAGCGAATTCTTGGCCAGCACTTGATATTGGTCCGTCGCAGCAAACACCCACACAGTACCATCTTCAGCAATGCAAAAAATTCGATCATCCAAACGAATGGGCGAACCTGAAAATGCAGCTCGGACACGTTCAATCCAAACTGTCTTGCCCGTGGCAGCATCAAAGCATGTGGCAAATCCCTTGTCGTACATTGCAAAGACAAGAGAACCATGGCTGACTAAACAGGAAACGTACGGAGCCTTAAAGTTTCGACCATTTTTCAACTGGTAAGCCTTGGCAGCATGCGCCCCAGGTTTTACGGCAACCACAAAGTTGGAAGAATAGCTTCCAGAACCATTGCTACCAAAAATCAGCCCTTCTGCTTCGATCGGTGAAGCCACCGTTCGCATACGAAACAAACCGTCGTTTACCGCCCACCTCCGTTGCCCAAGCTCACAGTCCAGAGCAAACATTCCATCCCCCGTGCTAGAACACACCAGCTCTGCTTTCCCATCTGCCGATGTGCGGACAAAAGGAACGCTGTAGCAGACATTCTTAGACGTCAACTTGGTGGACCATTTTGTTTTTCCGGTTGCCGTGTCAAAAGCCGTCATTCGACTCACACCGGGCATTTCACCGGGGTCAAGCTTGTCTGCCTGCTGACTGTTGTGCAGTATCACCATGCCGTTATACACAATAGGCGACGTGCCAAAACCATGCTGGCTTTGCCAAGGCCCTAAATCTCGACTCCACACTTCATCGCCATCATGACTGAACGCTTTTAGCAAAGTTTGTTTCGGAGTTGCCCACGCAACATACACATGCTTTTCATCCACGGCAGGCGTACACGATGCATAAGTACTGCGGCTGTGCAGATGATGAACGGTCGATGCAAACTCACGCGACCACAAAACTTTTCCGGTCACCGCATGCAAGCAAACGATATATCGAGTCGCATTCGATGAATCAGCGCTCATCACAAAAATCTTGTCGCCAGAAACCACAGGCGACGAACCCCCAGAATCTCCTGGCAACTTCGTTTTGAAGACAAAGTCGGTCTCAGAAAACTGAGTAGGAATCCCAGTGCCGTCAGCGACTCCCGCGCCATTGGGACCGCGAAACCGATTCCACTCGTCTGCCTGAACGCCTGCCACAGAATGAACAAACCAGCAACCGACAATGGCCACTGCTATGAATTTCAAAATGAAGTCCATCTGGTCTTTCCTGCCTGTACAAGCTATGCCAAGTTTCATCATCGTGGCTGCCAACGCTGAAATCAAAGAACTTCAAACCACCTGAAACAATCGGCAGCTACTGAACTCAAGTCATCGTTTTTTCGAAGGACTTTTCTTTGCTTTTTTAGACGAAACAAAAGCGGGAATCCCATGACGATGACGCTGAACACTGACCGTGGACAAAGCAACACCTAATTCTTCTGCCACTTGCCCATCAGGAGCTTTGCCTAGCTTTGACAACATCTTCTTTGACCACTGGCTCTTATTCTGTTGTTGAAACGGAGCAATACCAAGAGACTCTCTTTTGGTACGAATATGCCGGCGGCCTCGTCCTGTTGCTTCTGCGACCTTGGCATCAGAAATTCGCCCCAGCATCGCGATTTCTCGTTTGGTCCACGGTCGACGTGGCACATATCTTTTTGTGCTTGCGTCACGCCCCAGCGAACGTCGTTTGCTAGCAACCATTCCAGGTGACACACCCAACTGTTCTGCCAACTCACTATCTGTCACTTTTCCCAGCTTGTTGATCGCAGACTTTTTCCATTGGTAGGCACTGTCATGAGTCGACTGCTGGAAAGGGGCAATCCCAAGGACAACACGTTTTTTATAAACCGTGTTCACAGCAACACCTGCAAGTCGAGCAATTTCGTTGTCAGACTTCTTCCCCAGCATATTGAGCAAACGCTTTGGCCATTCAAAGTGATCAAAAGCCGGGATACCACGTTCTCGACGTTCTCGCCCGACAACAGTGTAAACCACATTGTATTGCTGCGCAATTTCCTTATCCGACACCTTGCCCAGCTTTTTAATCGCAGCTTTCGGCAGGACCGTTTTTTGCTTACTTGCCTTGTCAGCTGTTTTCTTTTTCATCAGTGCCTCTTCGATCAATCAATACTTGGGTTAAAACTGGACTGACAACCTTCAATAATTCCAAATTCAGCCCCGTGTACTCACATCATCCGGTATAGCAGAACTTCATGATTGCTCAAGTCAATATCAATCACCGCGAATCGCAAATCATGTGCGATCAGGCAGTTTGACTCACTCCGGATCCGGTAACAAGGGTTCATACCGGTAGTAAACCTGAAGAGTCAAAATGGCCAGCGATGTGGTCAGCAGCCGTCCTCCTTGCTTGGCATGCAAAGCTCGCGTTCTCGGCTTCCAACTTCCAGCAGCAGCACCATCGGTTTCCTGCTGGGCAATTAGATCTTTCTGGAAACGATCATTCCAACGCTGCCACTCTTCACCGCCCCAGTTCTTCATCACCTGAGTCGCAAAATACAGACTGTACAGATTATCGTAGGGCCCTGCCTTGTCCAACAAAGCGACTCCATTGCTTAAATCTCCGTCAGCTCGCCCCCAACCGGCATACATTCGACACAATAACGCCATGGCCGTGCGAGCCCCCGTATAGGTACCACTCTTTGTTGACGCCTTGTAGCCATACCGCCCTTCACGATCGACCTGCAAGCTATCAAGGAAAACCTGAACCCCTTTAAATGTGCTGTCTGGAACTTTAAGCCCCGCCTTCTTTCCAGCCACCAAGGCCATCACTTGAATGGCAGTCACAGAAACACTTCCTGGTTCACCTGGCGTGTATCTCCAGCCACCGCCTTGAGGATCCTGAGAATTCACAATAAACCGCAAAGCCTCTTCTGCCGATTTCTTTAATCGGCGATCCTTTGTCATACCGTAGGCTTCACACAACGCCAACGTCGCGGCTCCATGAACATAGTACGCTTCGTTGGGTTCTTTATCGTCACTCTGTTTATTGATCACGCCACGCAGGTCATAGCCAGCTCGAGAATTCACACCGATCTGAGTCAGATAATTGATTCCAGCTGCCACCTGCTTGCTGTACTTCCCCGTTTTATGACTCTGACCAGAAGCCAAAAATGGAAGCAAAGCATAAGCAGTGCCCCCAATGGGATTGTTCACAGAACCAGGCGACGACGATTCACCCACTGCCGGAAAGTCCCAGTAGCCTTGCGGATGTTGAATCGAAACCAACCAATCTAAACCTCGCGAAACAGCCGATTCACTGGCCGCAGATCCACCATACTTCTGCAGCAAGGCGGTTTTGCCAACTTCACTCCGGTTACTCACCGGCTCTCCCGATTCCCCAATGGCATTTTCGACTGTCTTCAGTTCCCCCGTTTCTGCTTCAGGAAGCTCCATTTCCTCTGGCGCTGTCTCTTCAGGCTTTACCCGTTCTTCAACAGGAGGCTCTGGTTCGGGCTCGGGTTCGGGCTCGGGCTCGGGCTCGGGCTCGAGTTCGGGCTCGAGTTCGGGCTCAACTTCTTCCTCAACCGGTTCTTCTACAGGCTGATCCAGTTGTTCACCGGGCTCTTCTTCAGGAGGTTCAATCGGAATCGGATCGGGTTCTTCAATCACTTCTTCAGAAAAACCAGACACGATGGAATCCAACTTCAATTCTTCTTCCGGATCCCATGAAATCAATGACAGCCCAAAGATCACAAGGCACACCAAAATCAGCCCAGAAGCAATTCCCCTTCGACCTTCTTTTAGTTCCTGAATGGCAGTACGAAGCCTCGGCTTCAAATCAGACCGTTTCGCCTTCACTCGAACTCGACGGCTTGCCAACTTCACTTTTCGATTGCGTTCAACAACTCGACGGATGTCAGGCTTACTAGCTCTTGCTAAAGAAGGCTCAACAGCTCGAGACGAATTAGTCGCCGCAAAGGGATCATTCGCCTGTTGATCTGACTGAACAGACTGCGCCTGACCATCGATCTGCTTTCGTGAACTCACTGTTTGTGAGTCCACTGTTTGGGAG
>CAYTUE010000090.1:6063-12499 GCA_964441085.1 uncultured Planctomycetaceae bacterium | reverse complement strand
CCACTGGTGGAACCGACGTCGGTCCAGAAACCTCACCAGAAGCCGGCATGTTTTCTATCGCTGCTTCTGGAAACGTCGTCTTGGAAGCCGCTGTTGCTACCGCAGGCAATGCCGCCACGCCAGACGGAAGCTTTGTTTCGGGCGAAATCGAAGTACTGCCGACCGGCGACGGAAGTTGCCGTTCTAGCTCAGTGATCGACTGCAGAACGGTCTGAGAATCCACTGCCCCAGACTGTTCAGCCAGCGCGTTAAATTTTTGAGACAGCAATAAATACTGTTCAGACAACGTCGCGTGATGCATCGAAGCGGCAGCCGCTTCACGAGCTCTCGCGCGAAACTTCTGAACAAATTCTTCGTCAGATTCAGAAGCCAATAATGGTGAGCTATCGGACATTTCGGTCGCTCTAGTAAAGATCGCCGCTCACAAATCCTGTGTGAATAACACCATCCTAGACTATTCAGTCTAAGTTCCCACGCTTCAATCGCAATCCACCATCCCCTCTTTTCGCCGATCCACCACCAATCTTAACACCACAAAAAAAGCGAAAGCGTGGCAAACACCAATTTTCGGTGCTTACCAAGGCTTTCGCTGTTTTACGTCAGATACTTCTTTATTGACTGTCTTCTGTTGTCGGGCTCTTTTCTGCAGTCGGGCTCTGGAGCCCGAATCGTCGGTCAATCGGCCTCACAGAGGCCGACTACAGAATGTCGACTACAGAATCCAGACAGAAAACCTACGTCAACTTGCGTTCGCGAATCCAATCGGTGTGAAATTTCTCACCTCGAGGCTTATCTGTTCGCTCATACGTATGAGCACCAAAGTAGTCTCGCTGAGCCTGCAACAAATTCGCGGGCAATGTTGCTCGACGATAACCATCGAAGTACGTCAAAGCCGCTGTGAATGCAGGCACTGGCAGTCCCAGTTGAACGGCAGTTGATACGACTCGACGCCAAGCAGGCTGAGCCTCTTCGATGGCGTTCTTGAAAAAATCGTCCAGCATCAAGTTTTCAAGTTCTGGGTTCTTATCGAACGCGTTCTTGATGTCCTGAAGGAAGACAGAACGAATGATGCAACCACCTCGCCACAGCAATGCAATCGGACCATTGTTGAGCTTCCAACCGAATTCTTCAGCAGCAGCATTTAACTGCACGTACCCTTGAGCATAGCTGACCAACTTGGATGCATACAACGCCTGACGAACGTCATCGATGAACTGTTTTCGGTCGCCTTCAAACTTAACTTCTGGTCCCGCCAAAACTTCTGATGCACGAACTCGAGCATCCTTTTGAGACGACAAGCAACGAGCGTAAACCGCTTCGGTAACCAACGTCGTTGGAACCCCCAGTTCCAGAGCATGCTGACACATCCAGCGGCCAGTTCCCTTTTGGCCAGCGGTATCCATGATCATGTCTACCAAATCGTTATCAGTTTCGCTGTCAGACACAGTAAAGATGTCTCGCGTGATTTCGATCAGATAGCTATCCAAGTCGCCATCATTCCATTCTTTGAAGACTTCATACAGCTCTTGATTGGTCAATCCCAAACCGTGCTTCAGAATGTAATAAGCTTCGCAGATCAACTGCATGTCGCCGTATTCGATGCCATTGTGCACCATCTTCACGTAGTGACCAGCACCCGCTTCACCAACCCAATCGCAACACGGGATGTCGTTATTCTCACCCACCTTGGCACTAATTTTTTGCAGGATGTCTTTGACAAACGGCCAAGCTTCTGCGTGACCACCTGGCATAATGCTGGGGCCCTTTAAAGCACCTTCTTCGCCGCCCGAAACTCCTGTGCCGATAAATCGGAAGCCTTCTTCGCGAAGCTCTACGTCTCGACGATTTGTATCTGCATAATCAGCGTTACCACCATCAATGATGATGTCGCCTTTATCCAGCAACGGCTTCAGCTGATTGATGACTGCATCGCAAGGACCACCCGCCTGAACCATGATCATGATTCGGCGAGGAGATTCTAAGCTGTCGACGAAGTCTTCTAGCTTTTCGTACCCGTGAATTCGATCCACAGTCCCTTCTTCAACGACTCCTTCTGGTCGGTCACCAAGGCCTCCAACAAAGTCTGTCATTTTGGATGTCGTGCGGTTGTAAACAGCGACATTAAACCCTTTGTTGGC
Organism: uncultured Planctomycetaceae bacterium; assembly: GCA_964441085.1. GTDB lineage: Bacteria > Planctomycetota > Planctomycetia > Planctomycetales > Planctomycetaceae > Fuerstiella. Next base: position 10,361 of record CAYTUE010000090.1, on the reverse strand, counting down.
CATATTCATGACCAAGTTCTGTCCCATCACCGCCAGGCCAATCAGGCCAATATCGTGTTTTGCCATGGAGAAAATTTCAGTGTTTGGTTTTTAAAAAAGAGCGTCGAACGGCAAGCCGCCATTCGACGCATCACATTTCACACTTACAGTAACGAAATCAGCGTTGAATTCGAGCTGATCCACCGCTGGCGAAGTCTTCGACCTGAGCCACAGATGCCATTGTTGTGTCGCCAGGGAAAGTGGTCAGCAACGCTCCGTGAGCCCAACCCAAATTCAAAGCTTCTTGCGGAGCTCGACCGTTCAGCAGACCGTAGATCAATCCAGAGGCGAATCCGTCACCACCGCCGACGCGATCCAGAACATTGAGTTCTGCTTCTGGAGCTTGGTACGTCTTGCCATCCATCCACAACACGGCACTCCAGTTGTGGCGATTGGTGTTTTTCACTTCTCGAAGTGTGGTGGCCACAGCCTTCACGTTGGGAAGATCCTTCGCAACCGCTTCCATCATCCCAAAGAATGCCGAAGGATCTAACTTCGAAGACTTTTCAACATCTTGACCTTCTAAGCCAAGCCCCATCTGCAAATCTTCTTCGTTTCCAACCAGCACGTCACAGTGCTCGACAATGCTACGAAGAGTATCCTGAGCTTTATCAAGCCCTCCACTAATTGCCCATAATTTGGCTCGATAGTTCAAGTCAAACGATGTAACCGCTCCGGCTTTCTTAGCTGCCTTCATCCCTTCGATGATGACTTCAGGAGTCGTCGCTGACAATGCGGCAAAAATTCCGCCACTGTGGAACCAACGGCAACCACCAGCAAAAATCTTGTCCCAATCAAAATCACCCGCCTTGAGCATAGCGGCCGCTTCGTTACTCCGGTTGTAAAAGACAACAGGAGCACGCACACCACAGCCTTGGTCGCTATAAACGGTGGCCATATTAGGCCCCCGGACGCCATCGTGTTCGAACTGTTTGTAGAACGATGTCACGCCCATTGCTCGCACACGTTCGTTAATCAAATCGCCGATGGGATTATCAACCATCGCGGTTGCAATTCCGGTATTCAATCCGAAACAGTCCGACAGATTCGCCGCACAGTTGAATTCACCACCGCTCACGTGAATGGCAAGCTGATTTGCTTTTCGAAATGGAATTCGGCCCGGGTCAAGGCGATGAACCATCGCACCCAAAGAAATAAAATCGAAAGCTCCAGTCGAGGCAATTTCCAGCATGTTGTTTCCCATCAAGACAGCGAATACAAAAAAAGCGTGCAGCACGGCTCCTTCAAGATCGACATGTTATTGCTGGACCTGAACGAATTCAAAAGACAGCAGAAAAGTTCCGAAGGGTTCCCGAAACAAAGCCTTGGTTTCTCAGCTAAGGTGCTGAAAAACTGCCCAAAAACAGTCTTTGTGAGCACAGACACACCCTGCCTTAAAAACACAAGAAACCAACATCAAGCTCAAAACTGCACCAGCACATCAGTCTTCCTAACCTGTACAGCCCCTCCATCCACCTGAAGCAACGCCGAAAAGAACTCCGAACCTGGCATTCTTCGAGCATCCAATTGCACTTCTGTCTGAAGGTAGCCTTCGAGCTGCTGCGAATTCAGCCCTTCAATTCGAATCGAAATGCCCGAAACTTTCAGACTCTCGACCACTTGCCCAATCGTTGATCCCGCCGGAATCGACATTGTGAACAACTGAGTCTTTAAGCCTTCTTTCTGCCCACCAGCTTCCGGATCGCGAACAATACGTTCCACACTTTCGATCAATTCAATTCGCCCCTGCAACGTCACTCGATTGCCCGACCACGAAGCAGCGACCGCAGGATCCTGATTCTGCAAAAACGATTCCACCGCCGAACGACGGTCAGTTGGAATTCTCACCCGACGACGTACGGTCGGATTCTCTTCCACTGGCATAATCGAAACGGTTCCATTTTCAGCAACCTGAAACGTCCGACCAAATTGGTTTAACACAACCGTCAACCGTTCCACCAAATCCAGCCCCGGCAACTGCTGCGATCGCCAAGCGTCATATGGAAGTTCGAATCCCGACTGACGAGTCATACCCGCCATTTGAATTTGCTGAGTCACAAAATAATCAGGCTGCATCAAGCTTGGCCACCCTGCCCCCACATCATCGAACCACAATCCATACACCTGTGAACTCAATTTCTTACGAAGAGCGCGAACTTCGCTGCGCCGAATTTCCAACACCGTCCGCAAACGATCCACAGACGCGGGTGGCCCTACTACCGCAAAACGATCTGCGAACGCCACGTCGGCACCAGCCGCTTGAGCAATCCCGCGCAGCACTTCTCGAGAATCCACCATTCCAGTCGCCAAAGTAATTGGCTGGTCTGGATCAATCCGATGATCCAAAATAATCGCGTACTGCAAACTGGCCTGCAAATCAGAAATCGCATCCAACAATGGCACCGCTTGCAACGTTGCACTGCGTTTGCGATCAAGGCTTTCCTGAGCCTGCTTTCCCGTCAGCAATTCAACATCAAGCCTTCGCTCCTGCACAGGATCGGCAGCCACCACACCTAAAAAAGGTGCCAAATAGATTGCCCCCATCACCACATAACAGCGGCATGCGAGGCTGGAAAAGTCACTTTGAGCGGACAACCAAGTCATCGACAGGTTTCCTTATGGTTCGGTCGTAAATCCTGATAAGCTACCAAGTGTACCAGCAGCCCCTCAAAAAAGGCACGTTTATGACACATGCAATCGGCATCGATCTTGGAACCACTTATTCCTGCCTCGCCGTTTTAAACGAACATGGACAGCCGACCACCATTCCAAATCAAGAAGGCGAACTCTCCACGCCATCCGTTGTTTTCTTCGATGAACACGAAGCGATCGTCGGAACCGAAGCACTTCGCAATGCCATTGCCTTTCCAGATCGAGTCATCCAAAATGCAAAACGCTTCATTGCCGATCCCAACAAATCTTGGCAGATCGATGACACGGAGTTCTCACCACAGCAGGTTTCAACGCTGATCCTAAAAAAGCTGATTTCCGCTGCTCAAGACCAATTGGGGCAAATTGATGAAGCCGTTGTCACCGTCCCCGCTCAATTTAGTGATGCTCAACGCGATGCCACGATACAAGCAGCCAAAGCAGCCGGATTAAAGCAGGTTGAAATCATTAACGAACCAGTTGCCGCCGCGCTGTGCCATGTCCTTGGATCAGAAGGCTTGGCTTTTACTGAACTGGCCATCGATCAGCAACTGCTTGTCTTTGATCTTGGAGGCGGAACATTAGACCTAGCAATCGTCAGCTACACGAGTGATGAAGTACGAGTCGTCGCATCCGATGGTGATCTTGAACTCGGAGGTCTCGACTGGACTCAAACCTTAGTCGATCTCGCAGCCCAAAAATTTATCAAAGACTTTCACAGTGATCCTCGAACTCATCCCAAAAGTCATCAATTTTTGGCGTTGGAAGCAGAGCAAGCAAAACGCAGTCTATCCGTTCGTCCGCGAGCCGCCATTACCGTCCAACATGACGGACAACAAAAAACTTACCAAATTGAACTGACAGAATTCGTCGCGACCTGCGCCGAACTTCTGCAACGCAGCGAAACCGTAACCAAACGAATCTTGAACGATCAAGGGTATGGCTGGGCACATGTCGATGTCGTGTTAACCACGGGCGGGGCATCTCGAATGCCCATGATTAAAGAAAGCCTTCAGACACTCAGTGGCCGAACCCTCAATTCGACTTTATCTCCCGACCAATCGATCGCTCATGGAGCCGCCTACTACGCTGGAATGCTACTGGCAAATCGCCAGCATGCTCAAACAGTCTTCAATCAGCAGGCAACAGAACGACTGCAAAGCATTCAACAAAAAAGTGTGAATGCTCGAGCACTCGGAATTTTAATCCGCAACACGACCACGGGCAAAAAGGTTCCGCACTATCTGATTCCAGCCAATACCCCATTGCCCGCTCAGGCAACCCAAACCTTTGGCACAGTGGTCGACCATCAAACGCGAGTCCACGTGAAAATTGTTGAAAGTGGCGCCGGCCCCGGCAAGCCTCATACAATCCTTGGTGATTGCATGATTACCGATCTGCCAACCGACCTATCAGAAGGCAGCGAAGTGGATGTCACCATCAGCTATGACCATGAGGCGCGAGTTCATATTTCTGCCAAAGAACGTCTCAGCGGACTCTCAGCAGAAGCTCGACTTGTCCGCCCCGAAAACATCAGCGGACAACTACAAAAAACCACTGCAACCCAACCCGAAAATACGACAGCCACCCAACCGCCAACGCCAACGCCA
>CAYTUE010000090.1:0-5963 GCA_964441085.1 uncultured Planctomycetaceae bacterium | reverse complement strand
CGCCAACGCCAACGCCAGTAACAACAGAATCGATCCCAGAAGAAGAGACACCGTCAATCGATTCCAACGCATCAATGAGCATCAATCAGCTGAATGCCGAAATTGCATCATTAAGTGGACAGTTTCAGGTCGTGCCAACGGACCCTCTTGAATCGGAACAGCCTATCGCTTTGTGCAATTTCTGCGCGGAACCTCTGCACCGCAAGGGGCATTGCACCAAGTGTGGCAAGACTTCCAAATCCGCCGCAAAGAAGAGACCTCAAAAACACAAACCCAAAAATTCAGACACTAACCCCAAAAAACGCCGCTTGAAAAAGCGGCGTCCAAAGAAAAAGGCAACTCAGCCAACCAACCAACCGGCTGCCAAGGATACTGAAACAGGTGAAAAAGACTTTTGGGACTTCCTTGAGTAGAGACCCACATCACACCTACGAAAACAGGCCGCATCGAATAAAAATTCGATGCGGCCTGTGTCGTTTTCAAACGTAGTGATACCAAGCAAACGCTACAGCATCGCAGTGATCTTCTTCAAGAATTCGTCGTTGGTATCGAATCTCATCAACATCTTGGTCATCTGTTCCATCGCTTCAACTGGCGAGAACTTGATCAAGCTTCGACGCAGCATGGTGACGCCTTCCATCACGTCTGGATCCAAGATCTTTTCTTCTCGACGAGTTCCCGAACTCCCAATATCAATCGCTGGCCAAATCCGGCGATCAGCCAGATCACGGCTCAGCACCATTTCCATATTCCCCGTTCCTTTGAACTCTTGGAAAATGGCTTCGTCCATGCCGTTATTGGTTTCGATCAAGGCCGTTCCACACACAGTTAACGAACCACCTTCATCGAACAGTCGAGCCGTACCGAATAGCTTTTTAGGAATATCAAGAGCTCGAATATCAAGCCCTCCACGTCCCGTTCGACCAGAAGGATTCACCCACTTATTGTAGGCTCGAGCCAGTCGAGTAATACTGTCCAGCAAGATAAAGACGTCTTGACCTTCTTCGGCCAAACGCTTGCCTCGTTCAATGATCAATTGAGCAATTCGAACGTGACTTTCGACATCATGATCAAGAGACGAAGCAATGACTTCACCCTTCACCGATCGAGTCATTTCAGTGACTTCTTCAGGACGCTCATCAATCAGCAACACCATCAGATGGACTTCAGGATGGTTTTGAGTCACAGAATTTGCGATGTCTTGTAGCAACATCGTTTTGCCAGTTCTTGGTGGAGCAACTAGCAAAGCACGTTGCCCCTTACCAATCGGACACAGCAAATCCATCACTCGCATAGTGACTGGCTGCTTGCCGACTTCCAGCTTGATTTGTTCGTGAGGATTGATGGGAGTCAAATCGTCAAAGTGAGCGATCTGTTCATACTCTTCCGGAGTATAACCATCAATCAGTTCAACGTCTTGAAGTCGAGGCCCCTGATTGCGACTACCAGCTCCGACTTCTCCCTTGATCAACACTCCTTCACGCAGCTTGTATTTTTCAATCACAGAACCAGAAACGAACGGATTCGAATCTTCCGCTGCGTAGTTCTTTTTCGGATCACGAAGAAAACCGTACCCCTTCGGATGCAGTTCCAGAACGCCTTCAAATGGTCCTTCGATCACTTCTGTGCTGGCTTGAATATTTCGAGTACGACGAGTGGAAGACCCACGACCACCTCGGTCGTTCCGTCCACGACCGCCGCCTTGGCCACCACCACCCTGACCGCGCCCTCGACCACCACGGTCGTTCCGTCCACGACCACCGCCGCCTCGGTTTCCACCGCCTTGGCCACCGCCTTGAGCGTTTCCGGAACCTTGTGATTCTGATCCTTCGCCTCGACCACCACGACGGCGACGACGACGACGGCGACGAGGCCGCTCCTCACCCGATTCGCTCGACGACTGGTTTCGAGATCCGTCTTCAGAAGAACGTTCATTCGATGACTGCTCTGCATCATCACCAGAAGAGGGCGATGAATCATCAGAAGCTGCGGTCGTCACATGCTGCTCATTAGAAGATTCTTCGCGAGCATTTCGACGTGATGTTGGTTCTGATTCTGTTGAATCTTGAGCCTTCGATCGTCGACGAGATTTACGAGGTGCGGGAGCAGGCGCGTCAGAACCGAAATCGTCAATGTCATCGGAATCGAAGCGAGCTGCACGAGCTTCTTCGATCACAGATGCGGTGTCGTCCATCGCAGACCGATCAACCGTTTCTGCAAATTCTTCTTCGGCAGGCTGTTTTTTGGCTCGTGATTTTCGGGCGGCAGGCTTCTTTTTGGCCGCCTTCTTTTTGGGCTTTTTCGGAGCTGGCTCGTCATTGACGCCGTCGCCAAAGTCATCCTCAAAAAGCGAGGCGTCTTCTTGGACGGCTTTCTTTTTTGCCGACGCTTTTCGCGTCGTTTTCCGAGTAGCCGAAGCGGCTTTGGCTTTTCGTTTTGCCTTTGGCTTCGTTTCCTTAGCGCTCGAACTGCTGGCTGGCATAGGTGTTCCTGATTCCCTAGAGGAATTTCTGTCAACAAGTGAGATGCTTGATTGCTCGTTTGTTACAGGTTTTGGGGCAACGAATAATTGGTCAGTTCAAAGGGAATGACAATTCCGATGTCACTTTCAAACAAACCAACTCGACGCGACGTTTCGATAAAAAAACGTCGCACAATGCGAAACGTGTTTAGGGGGAGATGCTTACAAAGCAGCCGCTGTTGGCATTGGCTGACAGCAAGCACTGGAAAATCCAGTTGTAAGCTGAACAGAATCGGGTCGCTTTCAAGAGCGGCCAATGGCCGTTTGCAAGTCGCTTCAACCTGTCCGAATTTCCAAGCTTTAATTGCTTTTTGCCTGTGATTGCATCTTTACCATGAAGGAAAGGGCAAAAGACAACTGTTAGAGGTCCACGTTTTAAATCACACCAGACTGCTAAAACAAGAAGCAGCCCCTGATAACTTAAAATCACGGCTTACAGCAACCTGCCGGATCGTAGAAATGATGAGACAACCATTTCTTTCAAGCTCGCTTTTGGTGGTCGGTGACAGACTGAAAATTACAAATGATGTTCTGTCGAATCCACATCGATAGAGTATCAACTGAATGCGTGACTGTGTCAAACCAAACAATATCTTGAACGAAAAAGACCGAAGCAAGCTGGCGGAAGTTTAGTCGCGAATCGGCCACTCGGCACAAGAAAAAACGGGATTTCGTCGCTGATTTCGAAAAAACAGGCCACTAACGTGTCCCCGCCCCTCATGAAATCCCTTGCCAGTTTGACAAGATCTCTGTCACACCGAAAACAGAAATCACGGCCAATGACCTCTACTGAATCTTCCGCACAGCAAGATCATCAACCCTTAATGCATGCTGATATCGACGGTATTTAAGAGGATTCTGTTTAAATTCTCGACGATTTTCAGCGGTATCGAAAAGGAACAGTTGGTTGTCAAAAAAGGCCCCAAACTTGATGTTTCCAACGATTGCCTGCTGATTTTCAAACAACACAATCGGATCACAACCCAGATTTCGAGGAGTAAATCGACGAGGGTCTTTCCGAAATGTGCTGGCCGCCTCTGCACTCGAAAAATGGTACACAATATCACGATAAACTTCAGTGAGATTCGCTTCACCAGAAACCCATTCTCGATCACGAATCAGCTTCACAGGACAAAAACCTTCCAGACCCAAAATCGGTTCCGGAGAATGCCTTGCCACTAAAACGGCCTTCGGATTTGTCTTTTCAACGGGCTCAGCTTTCGCTGCCAAAGCTGCTCCACGGGAAGCGATCTGCTGCAGGATGCCAGAAAAAGCAAGAGTCGACTTAAACCCTTTATTGACCGTTTGAGGCGCCTGTCCTGGATACACCACGACGTCACGAGGAATCGTTGTGGTGCCATACTTTTGAGTCACATCAGGACGCTGCTGAACGTCGATTTCAACAGCCACCAAACCGGTTTGCAATTGACGCTGGATCGAAGGCTGAGAAAAAACCTGCGATGACATCATTCGACAAGGACCACAGTACGATGCATGAAAGTGAATCAGCAACGGCAGGTTCTGACGCTCGGCCTTCGCAACAGCCGCTTCATACGAAGATTCAAATCCGTGATCCGCAACGACGCTGGAACTTGTTAACACAAGTGCTGCCAACAGCAAATTTATTCGAATCATGGCTTCAGACTCCGTTCACTAGTGCCAGTCGTGGGGCGAGGAGACGCGACTACTGAGATCAGCACACTCATGATCGAAACGGCGCAGCCGAGATCAAATCTGAAAAGTGGCGATACTGGTGATATTTATCGGCGAGTCACAACAAGCGGCCATCACTCGGAATCAACTTCCAGCCGATTTCGTATCGCCACACCATGATTCCCGTCGGAACCGATGAAATACGATGACTTTAACGGTTAGCCAAACACTGACTATTACTCACGACCACGCTCACCACTCGCAACGGCATTCAATACTCGCAACATCCCCGAAGCTTTATGCAATGTCTCGCGATATTCATCAACAGGGTCCGAATCGCTCACCACGCCGCCCCCCACCGGAAACTGCACTCGACCATCCTTGAGCGTAAACGTTCGAATCAAAATGCTGCTATCAAAGTCACCATTCGGACCGCAATAAAACAAGTTGCCGCAATAAGCACCTCGAACAACAGGTTCTAACTCCGCAATAATCTGCATCGCACGAATCTTAGGAGCCCCCGTAATTGATCCCCCTGGCAATGTGGCCGCACACAAATCCCAAACATCACAGTCTGCACGCAGCTGCCCCACAACCGTAGACACCAAATGCTGAACGGTTTCAAAAACTTCTAGCTCACACACTCCCGTAACGTTCACCGAACCAATTTCACACACTCGAGAAAGATCATTCCGCAGCAGGTCCACAATCATCACGTTTTCTGCTCGATCCTTAACACTGCTTTTCAACGCTTCCCCCACCAACAAGTCAGCCACCGGCGACAATTGACGGCGGCGAGTTCCCTTAATTGGTCGAGTCTCCACCTTGCCCGTTGAATCGACTTTCAAAAAACGTTCAGGAGACGCACTGACCACAGCAAAGTCAGAAGCCGCAAACAACCCACAAAAGGGAGCCGGATTCAAAGCTCTCACACGCTCAAAAAGTTCACCAGCCGATCCAGCCCATTCGCCTGTCAGCTGTTGAGACAAATTCACCTGAAAAATGTCTCCCGCAGAAATATAGTCGATCACCTTTTGAACAGCGGCAATGTACTGCTGACGCTGAAACACAGAATTCCATTCTGCAACCGGCAATTCATCTTCAGAATCGAAGGACGTGTTCCCCTGCCCTAACCTGTTCAACACCCAATCAACTCGCTGCTGAATCGGCGGACTATTTCCCGAATCCAAATCAGCTGGCTGCACTTCTAACACCCACAAGTCGATTCGATGCAGCAAGTGATCCCACACAATCGCCCAATCGTACAACCCAACCAATAACGCGGGAGTTTCAAACGAATCCATCCTTGGAACCGGAATGCGTTCAAACACGCCTCCAATTTCATAGCTCATCAAGCCCGCCAGCCCACCACAAAACGGAGGACAATCAACATCCACTGCCGGAAGTCGAGCCTGCAACTTTCGCACAGCAGCAAACGGCTGACAACCAAATTCGGCTTTGTCCAAACGGCACACATCGACAGGGTCTGCCGTCAGGAAAGAGTACCGAGCATCAAAATCGCCCCGCCCCGCCGCACTGTCTAAAATCAGCAGATGCTCACAATCCTTGAAAGCACTGTGGACGACAGACACGGTCAAATCTTGAGAAAGCGGCTGACGATGATAGAACTTGGTCACTGCGGAATATCTACGAGCGGGCGGCGAATCATTAAGAACTCAGGTCATCCTAGCCGTCACACACAAACAAGCCAGTCCGCCACAACGACACCCAACAGAAGAACCTTTAAAATGACAATGGTTCTCGATCAACCACTGAAACACTTGCCTAG
>CAYTUE010000089.1:2835-16800 GCA_964441085.1 uncultured Planctomycetaceae bacterium | reverse complement strand
CCAATCGTATTTTGCTAGTGCGGCAACCTGAATGCCTTCTCACCAATCTCAAAACTCTGAAAGCAGTTTTTGCTGTCGTTTCTGCAAAGAGCGATTGAAAAAAGCTCCCATTCTTTGGCGCGATAGCGTGATGTTTTTGATGTTGATGCGACCGTACCGCTGCCCACACTGCTTCGAAGTTTGCTTTCGCCCCTTTCACTGGGTCGCAAAAGTCACCTTCATGAAGTACTGGTTGAAGTAACGCACCCACCGCCAACCCACAGGATCAGGCACGATCGATCGCTGGTGGCCTCGCGCACTTGTTCATTGATTGACCAACAGTGTGCTTTTCGCCCCGATGCGGTCCATCATGAACAGAAATTGAGAGAAAGTGCCACTGTAATGCCACAGTGCTATCCGCCTTTTTTCTCCATGCGAATCATGCCATCCCAGTCTTCTGGAGCCGAACGACCGTGTTGAGTGATCTTCATTGCAAGAAAGTCTTGAGCTCGATCATCCGCCGGCATGCTGTGCAAATACCGGTACGCATCTTCCCAATTTCCTGTGATAAATTCTTTGAGCCCCAGTTCAAAGTCTTGAAGATGTTGATCAGTCAATTGCGGCATTTTGGATGCCGGCGGAACCAGCTCGCTGACAATCAACGAATGATCCATTCCATACGGCTGAACTTGCAATAACTGGCGTAGCCGTCCTTCGAAACCGCTCCCCGCATTTCGAATCATTCTGTCCAGATTATCATCGATTAAAATGGGAACATGCAGCTGCCGAGTCATGCCTTCAAGCCGGCTAGCGAGATTCACCACGGGACCAAATACGGTGACTTTGACCTGTTCTCGTGTTCCAATTTTTCCAGCAACCGCTCGACCATGAGCCACGCCAATGCTGGTTTCAAAATCCTTCAATGGATGATTTTCGTCTGCTCGAGCATTCGCGAATTCATCGTGAATCGCCAAGGCCGCTCGACAGGCATTCAATGCCGCTTGCTCTGAGCTAATTGGCCAGCCCCAAAATCCAAGAGCAGCGTCTCCCTGAAAGTCACCTGTGACTCCACCAAATCTTAAAATCTGACTGGTCATCACTTCCAACGCCATACTGACTCGCTCAAGCAAGCCCGTCAGATTATCGGCTTGTTCTTCCGCTTGATGACTGAAACCTCGAAGATCACAAAACAGCACAGTAATGTCGCACTCACGAGGCTCTAACATGGACGTGTCCAAATCATGGCCTAAAGCTTCGAGCACGGGGGGCGAAAAAAACTGACGCAACCCACTTTGCTGGCGTTCCAGTTCACGTTGCCTTTGCAACGAATTCACGATCTCCGCAATAAATTCCGTGAACTTAATATCTGCATGTAACCGTTGCTGATTCAGCTTAGCACCTTCCGTCGGACTTCTGCCCGCAACATAAAACATGCGAAACGATCCGCTGAGCTCTGTTTGGTCTACCGCATCACTCAGACCCTCGTCATGAATCGCAGTCCGAGCTTCCGGCTCACCAGCTGAATCTTCAGCTTGAAACATATCGCCCGTAGAGTTTGATGAACTCACGAACAGCGGAGTACAAAAGGCCCAATGGAATTCGGCGTGCTGAGTAAAATGACTGGATTCTTCTGCCTGATCATCCCATACATTTAAGATGGTTTTGTTTTGAGCGGCTGCTGTCGTGGCTAAACGAGAGCTGACCTTCATCATGCCGTCTACTTCATAGCGGCGTTGCTGCTGAAGAACCTTCACCTTTCGATCAGACGAAACTTCAACCACAGCGATTCCGTCGGCATGCTGAATTCCAGCCAACAGCAGACTGGTGAGCCGCACATACAGGTCTCTTTCCACACCACTTTCTCGGATAACGGCAGGCAAACTCGTCAGCACTTCAATGCGTTTATCAGCATCTTCGTACCGCAGTTGCTTTAGCTTCTGGCGATCCACGGGCAGTTGCTGAATTGTCGCAGACTGAGCCGAATCGGTTTGAGTCACATTTTGAAATTCAAAACGTGTCTTTCCAACAACAAACGACTGCCCAGCCGACAGCAATCCTTTCTCAATGGCCTGTCCTGCAATGAACACTGGATTGCTGGCAGTGGTTGTTTTTGCCAGCTTCAGTCCGCCAGCCACGCATTCCAATGTGACATGCTGCCTTGAAACGGAATCATCCCACGTCACTCTGAGATCCATTTCAGAATCGCGTCCAAGGCGATAAATCCGATCTTCAGACAGCAGAAATTTCACATCCAGTCGTTCAGACTGATAGTACACCAGCAAGCGTTTCATATCAGCACATTGCTTCCATTGTGGCTGTTTGGTGTCTGGTCATGGCAAGTTTGCACGGCAGATCGGCTTCTGTGACCCAGTTGATTTTTGTGATGCAGTTGGCTTACTTTCATCAGCCAGAATTTCATGCAGCATCTGTTGGCATCGACTGTTCACGCGCCAAATAAATCAGGGCCACCCATACTTAACGCTGGTAAATGGGCAAGAAGCCTTTATCCAACTGTAAAACAATGGCGTTGATGGCCGTGGCATAAACAGCCCCCACTCGTCCATCAGGCCAACCACCATTGCTGCCAACTTCGTTGAGCAGCTTCTTTGTCACTTCTTTGCGGTACTTTTTCCAACGATCTCCACCTTGACGATAGATCACTTGAGCGTAATAAAAGTGCATGTAATGCCAGTGGCCCGTATTGCTTTTTAAAGACTTACCGGGCCAGATGGTTCGGTCACAATATGTTCTCATATTGCGAGTCAAATCCGTATCGTATTCGCCCGCATTGAACAGTGCAGCCAGTGCGGCAGCTGTAATGGGAGGCCGCTCTCCTCCACCTCGAATACTGTACTGGACTCCACCATTTTTGGTTGTGCAAGCTGCAATGTACTTCTTGGCCGAATCGATGATTTCTTTCGAAACCGGAATACCAGCGTTGCGACATGCTCGTAGTCCCTGTACTTGAGTAATACAGGTTGAACCTTCATCAAAGTCTTGACCTTCTTTCGCAGACACGTAGCCCCAGCCCCCTCGAGTTGTTTGAGAGGCTGCGCAAAACTCCACAGCTGATGTCAACACTTTTCGAATTTCTTCGCGTCTTCGAATGTCTTCTTCTTCGCCATAAACTTGACTTAAGAACAGCATCGAAAAACCGTGCCCATACGTATAATGACCATCATTGCGGTATCCGATGAGTCCGTTTTCTTGGCTCACCGCCAGTAGAAAATCGACCGCTCGCCCAATACTCTTGGAATACCGACCAGTGGTTGATGTCGACCCTTCGGCAAGTAACGCGGTCCCTGCCAAAGCTGTCATTGCGACTCGGTATTCTCCTCGCTGAGCTTCCCAATATCCTTGACGCTTTTGGATTGAAACAAGATAGTCGAGAGAACCACGCACGGCATCATCCACTTCGTCAGCATGCGCAGTCGGCTGAAAGCCAGTGAATGTGATGAACACACAAGTGGTAATGATCAGGGCCGTTTTGGGTGAAACATTCATAGTGATCCGATTTTCTCCGAAACTTCCTTGGCTGCAGCGCTGTTCATATGACGTGTGATTGGTGAAAACCGAAATCCACGTCCACCGATCATACAGTGATTTACCTAGAAGTGCGAATCTTATAAGCAACAGCATATTGAAACAGTGGCATGTTGCTAACTCCTCCACGGCCGCCACAGATTCGCTATTCGCATCCGAAAACGGCTGGATTCCCACAAACAACAGACTCAAAGGTTGACGACTTTACAGTGCGACGGGCATCATTTACCGGCAGTAGTCTTTGAATCTCAATTTCATCGCTGCACACGGACAAAAACCGGTTGCCACCTGAAGATTGGCCTTCCACACGTAATCACTCAGTTTTCTGCTCACATTTTCCTCACACGGACCTTTCTTCAAGATGACAAATCCCATGAAACGTTGGCTCCCTTGCCTTGTTGTATCAACAGCGACTCTGCTGCCAAACACCACTGTCTTTGGACAGGCAGAAACAAAACCTGCTGTTGAAGACACAAAACAAGTCGAAGCAAAAAAAGACACAGCAGACGACCAAGAAGCTCCAGAAAAGAAACAGCCTTCTGTTCGTCAGCAAATCAACACACTGCTCGGAAGCTCCAAGCTTGAAGAAGCAAGCGAACTGATTGATGGTCTTGACCAAGACAGCACTGAAACAGACCAGCTTCGGTCGCAGTTAGTGTATCGGTATTTGCGGCAACGAAACTACGAAGGAGCCGTTGGGCAGTTTGAAAAGCAGCTTCAGTTGCAAATGAACAAGGAAGACTTTTCTGCTCGGAAAATAGCAGCTCATGTCTATTCTCTACGGACTTATTTGCCGCGAGTTGACCGAACCGAAGACATCATGCCTCTTATTGATAAAGCCAGCCAGTTGGTATCAACTAAAGTTGATCCTGCCAAGGCTTCAGAAGACATGGAAGCTTTGCTTCGCTTAAATGCCAGCAAATCGTCAGTTCTTCGATCAGATGGCAAGTTGGAAGAAGCTAAGTCAATCTTGGAACACGATTTAGAAGCGACGAAGAAGCTGCACGCAAAAGAAGATTCAGATATTTCTGCTCGGATTTACCTAGCTTCCATCCGTAACTTGATGCCTGACATCACTGATGTTGATGCCCGCCTTGAATTACTGACTGTTCACCAAGACGTGGCAAGTCAATTGGCTGAAGAGGGTGATGCCGGTATGGCTGTCAGCTTTGTTCAGACTGGCTTGTCTGAAGTCGGACGCATTTATCGCAGCCAACCAGTCGCTGCAGATGAGCTACTCAAGACAATCAAAGAATTTGCCAGCCATCATAGTGAAAATGAAAAAACGGCAGCTCGATTAAGAGTATACAATCGAACCATTAGCACTTTGGATAGTCGCCTGCAATCAGCCAAGAAGATACTCGAAATGATTGGTAAGCAGGCTCCCGTCATGGAAGCCGATGTCAACTGGGTTGGTGTTGACGAACCAGTCGACACCAACGGAAAAGTTGTCCTGCTGGATTTCTGGGCTCTTTGGTGTGGCCCATGTATCAGAACGTTTCCTCACCTGAAACATCTGACCGAAGAATACGGCGACAAGGGATTGCAGGTGGTAGGAGTCACTCGATACTACAACTACACATGGGATGAAGAAACAGACCGTCCCAAGGCTGGCGATCGATCTGCCGATCCGAATCCAGAAGTCGAAAATGAAGTCCTGCAAAAGTTCTTTGCGAGCCACGATCTTACTCACCCCACGGTGGTCGTTTCTAAGGACAGCACACTGCACAATGACTTCGGAGTTTCTGGAATCCCACATGTGGCGATTCTCGATCAACAAGGACGCATTCAGATGGTGAAAATTGGATCAGGTGAAGACAACGCTGTCGCCATCGAAGCCAAAATCAAAGAGTTATTGGGGCTGACTGAATCATCAGAAGCCGATACCGGACAATAAAATTGGCAACGATCAGCGGCGAGGTCTAAAGAAGTAAAACGCCGCAATCGTTCACTTTACCTGACGAAAACACAACGCTCTTTGAAGCCTTTTAGGTCTCAAAGAGCGTTTTCGTTTCAAAATGAGCAATTTGAAAGTTTGAGTTTCCTTGGGAGATCACGCCTAGCGTACGTCAGGTGCAGAATGATCCCTGTACAATCTGTAGGGGAACGATTCGAATTTTGAGTGCAGTGGCCTACAATTGCGGAAAATCTCAGCTGTATGACAACAATTGTCAGGCATCATTTTGCTGGTGTGGCATGAATTTACCATCATCGCCAACATCAATCCTTACTCAGCTCCAAAACGACTTCTACGAGCTCTTCCAGTGAGCAATTTATGCAGGCTCCTGCCGTTGCAAATGATTTTTTCGCTTTAGCTGAGAAGTCTGGACTTCTCGACGCAGAACAGGTGCGCAAGTTTTCAAAGCAACTGGGACTTGCCCCAGACACTTCTGCTCGCAAGATCGCCCGTGAACTCATCAAAGCTCGAATTCTCACCCCCTTTCAGGCTGAACGCCTTTTAGAAGGACGTTACCGAGGCTTCGTGATTGACGAATTTCGAGTTCGCGAAGTGCTGGGCGTTGGTGGAATGGGCTGCGTTTATATTGCCGAAGATACGATACAAGACCGAAAGGTGGCCCTCAAAGTTTTGGCGGCCAAACATTCTCTTGATGCAGGCATGCTCACTCGACTGAAGCTTGAAGCTGAAGCGGGCATTCAAATCAATCACCCCAACGTGATTCAGACGTACAAAGTTGATAGCACCGGAGCCGTCAACTACCTTGTGATGGAATTTATGAAAGGCATTAGCCTTCACGAGCTTGTCGCGCTGCAAGGCCCTATGCGATGGGGCTTAGCTTGTGACGTGTTCGCTCAAATTTCAGATGGCCTCCAAACAGCTCATGACGAAGGAATTATTCATCGAGACATCAAGCCGGCCAACCTTTTGATTGGCAGCGATGGAACAGCAAAGCTGCTGGACTTCGGCCTAGCACGAATATCAAACAATGCCAACGACGAATTTTCTTTGGCAATGATCTTCGGGCACGATTGCTTGGGAACTCCAGACTACATCAGCCCCGAACAAGCACGTGATAGTAATCAAATTACCGAAACAGCAGACATCTACAGTCTCGGCTGCACGCTGTACGTCGCCTTGACTGGACGAGTCCCGTTTCCCGTAAAATCAAATCGAAAGAAGATTGAATACCACCAGACGAAAAAGCCTAAGCCAATTACTGGCATGCGAACCGACGTACCTCCTGAACTCCTAGCCATCATCAAAAAAATGATGGCGAAACGATCGAAAGACCGCTTCCAGACAGCCGCTGAAGTGACCAAAGCCCTACAGCCTTTCCGTAAGCCTCGAGCCGTCGAATTTGATTTTCGTAAGCTTGTCACGATTCGAGCCAAACAAGCGCGCGATAAAGAACGAACGGCTGAACAACAGAGATCTGCAATCACTAACCCTCGCTCTTCAATCACCTCAGCAGGACAATGGGTTGGAAATTCAAGTCATCAATTAGAGGCTGAACTTGATACGTTTTCTGGTGACGAAACACCACCTGTTCGAGAATCAGCGTCGACACGACCTTACAACACACCATTTCCTGCAGAAACGAACCCAATCCCCAGAGCGGCAAGCCCAAACGTTCCCAAAGGCTGGTACCTCAAACATCTGAAGTCTCGGCAAGTCACAACCATCCAACGAGTCAAAAATCGAGTCGGCACTTCACCAGAATGTGAAGTGCAGATGAAAGACACCAACTGTGATCGGCGGCAATGCACCATCGAATATGATGGACACCGTTGGCAACTGAAACAAGAATCAAAAGACCAGCTCACGTATGTCAACGGCGATGTGACTCATTTTGCAGAACTCAAACATGGCAACAAAGTGACTTTTTCGGATGGAAGCGGCTTTCTGTTTTTAAACAACAAAGAAGCAGCAAAACAAACTTCCACTCGAAACAAGCTGATCCTGCTCACAACACTTGGCATCATCACGGGAATTGGAATCGTGGTGTGGTCACTCTGGTTTTAGCAGCTTGTATTGAACGGTCAGAATTTATCTCGCTTCAATCAAGCCGAGTTTAACGCAGCGATTCCGCCGACAATCGCAGCCACCGTCAGTACCGCAAACAAAATTTTCCAGACGCTATAAGGCCGCTCTCCTTGCACTTCACCCGTCGCTGCGTTGATGAAAATCTGGTACGGCTTGTCTTTGTAGCGATAAGCCATCAACCACACGGGAAGCAACAAGTGCTTAAAAGTAATCGCTTCGTAGTTGCTGTCGATATTGTGAATTCGTTGAGTATCACCACCGATCCGTTGACGCACTTCAGAATGAATGGCTGAATCGATTCGTTCCTTCGCTTCGTTAAAGCAAGTGTCGAGATCAATGTCATAAGTTCTCGCAAGATGCCCCGCCAGCATCTGCTGATTAAAACCGACGACCTTCAACAAAGGCCACGGCTCCAACGCCAGCATAAACTTGCGGTTCAACCCAGTGTTTGCCAACACCAATACGTCGTCAAAGAATCTTTGAAACTTGCCCGATGCCGAATACCAGCGAGTCCTTCGAACTCGCCGCTTCTTATCACCTGTGCCAACTGTGACGTAATAGTATTCGCCTCGCTTACCTCGGTAGGCCGTAAAAGTCATTGAATCAATCGTGTAGTACGAAAGATACACCCCATTGAACTTACCAGATGCCCCCTGTTTTCGAAAAGAATTGGGAGCAAACCAACGGCTTTGAACCCACTGATTCAAATTCCGCTTTGCATGCTCCTTGTCAACCTGAAATGGGAGCACCCCATCAACTGGAACCCGCTGTTCCGTACACTGATGAGCATGTTCTAACTGAACAGGTGACCCACAATAGGGACAGTCCTGACTGGTCAGCGTACCGACAAATTCGATGTTTCCACCGCAACTGTCGCAGCGAAGTTCGTTGCGAGTTGTGCTATCACCAGAATGTTCTTCATCGCCCGCATTGATCTTTTGAATCGCTGCCTGCTGACGCCAATTGCGCAGACGACTTAACATCGAATAATAGTCGTTTTCAACGACTTCATTCGATGTGGAAATCTGAATTTCACGCTGATGTCCACAGTATGGACAGCTTAAATTTTGCTGACCAATGTGAAATTCTAAATCTGCACCACAGCCATCGCATGGAAAAATTCGCCCCGCACCCGAATCGAATGTCTGGCCAATTTCTGTCGTTCCAACATCCGGCAATCTTAAATCCAAAGGACCGTCTGGATCACCCGGATGTCCAGTTGGCAAATCAGGAAACGATGTTTCGTAGAAGTCGTCACTGGATTCACTCATGTCACCCTTCCGCTCGGTCTGGTCACTACGAAATCGGCGGAACACTTGCCGATGGTGGTGGAGGAGGGGGAGTGGCCCCAAAGGCAGAACTTAACGCAGACACTTGTCCGGCAGCTTGCCAACTTGCCATCCCGGCAGTCCAAACCAAACTGTCTCGAGAAATTTCGCGAGCAGAAATTCCTTGACTCACTTGTTGAAACGAAAATGGGCCCTGAGACTGCCCATTAACAGCCAAATACCACGTCGCCGCTGGCGGTGGAGGAGGAGCTGCTGTCGAACCTCCAAAGCCCGGCTGCATCATTCGGCCAGCCATTGCCATCCCTAACCCCAAGCCCATTCCGTCTGCCGCGCCGCCGCCCGCAGGATTGTTCGCTGCATCCGTCATCGCTTTGCCCATCTGGTATTGCTGAAATTGATTCAGATCACCGATGACTCCCATACTTGTGCGAGTATCCAATGCTTTTTCAACGGCTTCCGGTAACGAAATGTTAACGATCAACAGTTGAGGAACTTCTAGCCCATATTCGTCATCGATACGGCTTTGCACTTCCTGTCGTAAAGTATCACCGAATTCACTGTACCGGCTTGCCAAATCCAACGCCGCAACATTGCTGGATCCAATCACATCTGCAAACGTGCTAATGATAATTGAGCGAAGCAGTTCGGTGACTTCGTCTGTATCAAGAGACTGGCTGGTACCAACCATTTCTTCTAGCAGCGCTTTGGGATCGGCAGCTCGGACAGCGTATGTTCCGAAAGCTCGAATCCGAATTGGCCCAAATTCTGGATCACGAAGCATGATGGGATTGGGAGTTCCCCATTTTAAGTCCGTCACCTGCTTTGTACTGACAAAGTAAACTTCAGCTTTGAAGGGGCTGTTAAATCCGTACTTCCAGCCCTCCAGAGTGCTCAGCAACGGCAGGTTATCAGTTTTAAGTTCGTAGTGGCCAGGAGGAAAAATGTCCGCCACTTCACCTCGATTCACAAACACTGCCATCTGCCCTGGACGGACGATGAGCTGAGCACCGTTTTTGATTTCGTTTTGGTAACGTGGAAACCGCCAAACCAGAGTATGTTGCGAATCGTCGATCCATTCGATGATATCGATCAGTTCGTTACGCAGCTTATCAAACAGTCCCATTTTGATTCAGACTCCAGTGAAACCAATTAAAACACGTCAACTCACTCAGCAACCATTTCCTAGCCTTGAGTTTCTGGCCCTTGAGCGACTCGCTTATGGCAAGTGTATTTTCCACCCCGCGAACCGCAAGTGACCTGCTGGCAGGACGGTCATTACAAGTACTGAAACGTCTGAATCGCTTCAGGAGATCACAAAAATTGGCAAACTCAGAAAATCAAAGCAGATTAACCACCATTCCCTCACCTGATGGCAAACGTCGCTTTCAATAAATAGATGCTCAGGTGGAGCCCTCAAGAATCATGCAGGCCCTCAACTCGCATTCGCGATGGAACTTGTCCATTGGGCTTTCACCAGACGGCTTCTCATTCCGACCGGATGTTCCACCTGTCAGTTTGAGGGAATGCCACACATGTTCACTGTGCTTCATCTCGATGACGTTTAGCGAAAACTTGAAGCATTCACTGAAATCGCACGATGGCTGGTAGCACGATGACTGGTGGGTAGTACAGTGACTGGTAGCACAGTGGCGACTCACAAAACCCAAGCGAGCGTCGGTTGCAATGTGACACAGCTTAGATTCGTCACCAATTCACCTCAACAGCGCCTACAGCTTGGGGCGACTTGCGTTTTTCATTTGCTGACGTCGACGGCGATCTCGCATCGCTTGGTCTTCTGGAGCAAACTGAGGGTTATTCGCGTTGTTGCCACGGTTTTGATTTGCTGCAACTCGAATTGTATTTTCCTTCCAACCCCAACCCAAAGGATCGCTTAATTCGACGCTGGCTAAGTAAGCCCACGGCGTGTCAGGATGTTCGTCAACCACTCGAGTTAAATACTCCAGTGCTTTTTTGTGCATGCGACGCACAGTTGCCCCTGCCGCCACTTCATCGGCAGGCACCAATTCCCACTGGTTGCTGCCTGGCTTTTCAAAGGTTCGCGGATTGGATTTCATTTCTGCCAACATCGCGTTGTAACCATAGGCTCGAACTCGCATAGCAAGAGATCGCCCCATCGCTAAATCGTAGGCCGCTCTCCAACGGTCACTGTCCAGTTTGGCTCGGTCTTTTTCGCCCAGTTCAAGCAATGACGTCAGTTGCCCCAAGAAGTAGTCCAAGCGAGCTAATGGTTTCTGTGCTTCTGTGACTGACCGGCGAAGCACATTGTCATTATCAGCGCGGAATTTCAACAAGGGAATGGGAATATCATCGTCGCTCAAGAGTTCCAACCGGCCCGCTTGAATCAAAGCGGCCTTGGCTTTATTTGTTGCCAATTGACGCTGGTAATCTTTGAGCGGTCGGTAGTCCGGAGCATACTTTCGCATGATACCAGCATCCCATTTCTGCCCTTGGCTGTCTGCAGCAATAAAAAAGATGCCTCCTGTTTCGGTGCATAATCGAGTCAACGTGTATGGGCCGTAGCCGGATGACATGCGGTCTAAACCTCGAGCACGCGTTGTCCAAAATGGCAACTGAATGCCTTCTGCCATAGGGGTTTCTGGCCCCATGTCGGCAGGAAGGTAGTCTTTGAATGTTTCCCCATCGGCTTCCCATTCGGTCAGCAGGTAACCCTTTTCGCGGCCAAAGACAGATGCGTTGCCCACACAGTACACTCGCACACCTTTATCGGTGCAGCGTTTCACGGTCTGTTCCAGCAAGGAATAATCGTTGCCACGTTCATCGGTGACCAAAATCACCATCATGTTGGCTCGATTCTTTCGCTTCTTCGGCAAGAAAACTTCAAGAGCTTGGTTCACAGCGGTAAAGACCATTTCCACGCCTGATTCGTCATTTTGAATCTGTTCAACAGCCTTTGTTAGCACATCAATATCAGCAGTTGGTTCTTTCACATGCACCCGCACATTTTTACCGTAACCAATGATGCCCGTGGTCAACGATTCTTCAACTCCGATGTCTAAAGCTTTGAGTTGGCTATAGATCGAACGAAAGCGTTCGGCAACCATTTTTCGACGGCGTTCCATGGAAAGACTTTCGTCCATGACCCAGACAACCATTGTCTTCCGTTGACGAACGGAATCTGCGATTTCCTGAGTCAAACGGTCGATCGCTCCCGAAGTGCCCCCTGCGTGTTCTGTCGTCCCTGTCAAATCGATGGATTCCATCAGGTCGGCCTGATTCGGAGTCATCACGGTTTTGACCATTTGGACTCGAGGATCAATCAACTGCTCTTCAATTTGATCCTGTTCTTCACGGTGGTTATCGAAGCCAGCATCTTGAGCCGCAGCCATTGATGGGCCCATCACGTTCAGGTTGCTTTTACTTCCGACGTCTTCGGTGACTTCCGTAGAAATCACGTACTCTTCTTCCTTCACTTCTTCTGGTTCAATTGTTGAAGTGATTTCGAAGACGACCTGAGTTTCAATCACCCAACTGATACTGGCAAGGCAAACCACAATGCCAAGGTGGAACATCAGGCTGATGCCCCATGCTGGTGTGTCGTGCAAGAAATCCCACAGCACTGAACCAGATTCTGATTCAGCTTCCAACGAAGCATCTGACTGTTCTTCACGGTGGTTATCGAAGCCAGCATCTTGAGCCGCAGCCATTGATGGGCCCATCACGTTCAGGTTGCTTTTACTTCCGACGTCTTCGGTGACTTCCGTAGAAATCACGTACTCTTCTTCCTTCACTTCTTCTGGTTCAATTGTTGAAGTGATTTCGAAGACGACCTGAGTTTCAATCACCCAACTGATACTGGCAAGGCAAACCACAATGCCAAGGTGGAACATCAGGCTGATGCCCCATGCTGGTGTGTCGTGCAAGAAATCCCACAGCACTGAACCAGATTCTGATTCAGCTTCCAACGAAGCATCTGACTGTGTGGGATGAACTGCACTCATGGAATAGACCTTGCGAGCAAACTCAGGATATTTTGATGTAACACACTACTTCTGATAGTGCTAATAGTCGACTGCTTCACCGAACTCGGCCAGAAACAGCAGGATGAATCCAGAAGATTTACCTAGCCTTCACCAAGCCTCAACTGCTTCCATCAGCCAAATCTTAGGTCTCTGAGTCCAAAATCGCAATCTTTTCGGCAATAAAGGGATCACCTAAGAGCAATTTGGGACAGCAGATGACTGGTTTTCATTCAGCCTAGCAGATTCGAAAACGACTGTGCCGTCGATGATCTGCCTGCGAAATAACGCGAGTTTCCACGATGATGTTCGTGTCGAAGCACAAAAACTCAACGAAATCATTGAATTTTCGTGGGAGCATCAACCGCAATCTCTTCGCACCACTGTGAGACACGGCATGCCAAGGTGGGCCGCTCACACAAAGGCGAATCTCAAGTTCGCACTGCGAACACATGCCTTGGGGAAGGAAAAATAAAAGAACGATGAAGAAAGCCGCGGTACGGGGCACGAACCGTGACTCCTCCATCGCTCCCCTCTTCCCGAAGGAAGAGTGTTCAATGGGCTCATCCCAAGCAAATTTACTATCATCAGCGGCAGAGTCATAACGTAATACAGCACGGTACACCACCACAATTTACGCTTAGGACTTTCTAACAAACTCCCCACGGCAAGACACCCAGCCGCCGCAAAATACCCAGCTGCGAATCAAATGCCAGCAAATCTCGTAATCGGGGGGGATGACACCTCATAGTTCACTTGTCTTACAAGAGATTGTCCCAAGACATACGAAGGGTTTACCACTGGGCAATTTCTCCCCAACGCCATCTGATACTCCCAATTGCACCACTACGGAAGTCACATCAAGGTTGGGTCGTAACGGTCATAACAACGGCTACGCGGGGTACTCCTCAAATGAAGTTTTGTCTTGCAGCTCTCCCCAACAGTTGGGATCCAATCCAATCCAATCCAATCCAATCCAATCCAATCCAAAATGATTCCCGCCTCGGCAAAGCCCATCACCCGCCGTCAACAACCTTTTCTCATGCCATAAATCGCATATTAATGGCCCACCATTGCCCAAATTGCCACATGAAATGATTTCCTAAGTCAGGCCACTGATCTCGGTGCAAGGAGTGCATTTATTGCGGTTTCT
>CAYTUE010000089.1:0-2735 GCA_964441085.1 uncultured Planctomycetaceae bacterium | reverse complement strand
TTTCCTAAGTCAGGCCACTGATCTCGGTGCAAGGAGTGCATTTATTGCGGTTTCTCGCTGTTTTGCGAGCAGAACGCCGAGCAATCTCCCAATGCACCACTCGCGCAAACCGGCAGCAAGATGCAGGACTTCAAAACCTAAACATCAAATCTCAGAAAACTTCACGGCAGAGCCTCACAGATTATTGGTGCCAACGACTGCCTGCGACCGATCAGGAAAGATGTTCCACAATGGTAAAACAGGTAAACAGCAACGATCAGAGCTTTGATCCCGTTGACGAAGTTAGGCTTCAAGCCGGATTATGTTGATTCGGCCGATTCTGAATTCCGATATCTCCGACCATGAGGATTACACAGGGCGACAAACCAACCACTGCGGCAGCTCGTCACAATGGAGGTTTGGCTCACAATCTTCACACAAAGCGAGTCGCTGTTGGCTCCACAACAACAACCCAACCCAACAACCAGTCGACATGGTGAGAAACGATGTTGATCGCGTTGGTTCGCTGCGTGACACAAATTCAATTTGACTTCACTAAGCCATACTGGCTTATTTCAACCAGACGGACGAGCGACAGGATGTCGCCGGAAGGGATTGCGACATGAAGTCGCTTACGCTAATTCGAACTCTTGTCTTCGTTATTGCTATCCCGGTGCTGTTTGCCCGAGCAGAAGCTCAGCTTGTTCCTGGTACAGGAATTAAGCAGCACAAAGTGGGAGATGACTTCGAAGCCCAAAACTGGCAGTGGATTCCAAACGGAATGAAAGCCAGCCGCGAACAAGACGAAATGGAACGTCGCCCTTTGGGGTACTCCAATAATGGTCGCTGGTTTGAAAGCCCCAAACGAGGCATGCCAGACGTCATCGAACGAGTTCCTGCTCCCGCCAACGGACTTCCCGGAAGCACTCACGCCTTGCGAATTCAAACAATGAATTCGGGAATCCCGAATCGGCCCAGCCGAAAAATGGAACAAGACGACCTCGTCATGGCGTGCTCTTCTCGAATCGGAGGCATTGATGTGTCTCGCAGCCCAAGCTGCACCTGTCGCATCTGGCTGCCTCCCTTCCAAAACTGGGAGGACCGTTCAGGCACTCACTTCGGTTACCGAATCGACGTCAAAACAACCATCACAGAAGCCAAAAAGGGACTCCTGTTTACTCGTCGAATCAAAGAACAAGAAGCGTATTGGCCTGGCTTCTTCTTCGAATTCCACAGTGAAACAGATGCTCGCTTCGAACAAGACGAATGTGTCCTGCTGATTCGAGGCAACAATCGAGGTCAAGAAGTAAAAAGCAAACTCAATCTGACTCCAGGTTGGTGGACCTTCGGAATGTCTGCGACTCCTGACGGTCGAATTCACTACTACGCTCGTCAAGGTGTTGAAGACCTAAAAGCATCCGATCATCTGCACAGCGGTTTCCCATACGGATACGCCGCAGAAATGTTTGCGACTCAGTTCTTCAATTCTGTGAACAGCGACACAGGCGGCACTTGGTCGACTCCCATCATCGTTGATGATCCCGCCGTCTTTACACTGCGGTAATGTTGACAGACGACTGACAGTGCCAAACGACTGACAGTTTCAAATCAACAAAAAGGGGCTCGGTGAAAACACCGAGCCCCTTTTTTCGTACTCACAAGCGACCATACGACAACCCAATGTGCTGCGTACGATCAGCGATGACATGATTTAATTTTTGATGTCGCAACCTTCAGTCGCCAACAATCTGAAGCTGCTCAGAACACTTCAGCATGGAAAGTGATCTGGTTTCCAGACCACATCAATCCAACTGAAACGCCATGGGGAGCAAATCTGCCAGACGCACCACTTGCGGCTGAGCTTGATCTGGCAGGTCAAGGTTGTCCATTAAAACCAACATGTCGGGGTTGAATTCAAACAAAACTTGACGACAGGAACCACACGGATACGGGCGACCGGTTAACGAAATGCACACGGCAGAAAACTTAGTTTCCCCGGCCGCAACCGCCGAACAAACGGCCGTCCGTTCGGCGCAGTGAGTTAACCCGTAGGCCGCATTTTCGACATTGCAACCCCGGTAAATTGTGCCCGATTCGCCCAGCAAAGAAGCGCCGACCTGATAGTTGGAATACTTCGCATAAGCGTTCTGGCGAACTTGTCGAGACGCATCAACCAACTGCTTCCACTCATCAGGAAGTCGCAAGGATTGCTCTAATTCCGCATTCATTAAAGACGCCTTTCGTCAACAAAAACTCAAGCTGTATGGCACGACAATATTTCCCGGCAGTTGGGCCGAAGTCTAGCAACTCCAACACATCTTAACCGCCGTCATTTAAGCTGCGACATACTTCTACGAAATTGACGTCAGCTTGGGCAGCCGTTCAGGTTGCTCAGTTTTCTGACGCCGCGAGCTTTCGCGAGGCGGTTGATGTCTTCGCGTTTGGTGGCGAACACCGTACCGAAGATGCTGTTGCGAGTTTCCGCAACCCACGTCACCGTTCTTCAGCTGAAGCTTCACCCACGCCTCAGACACTTCCAGTGGCTGGCGGTTCTTGCCACACGGTGGAAACAGCTTCCCCCACCGACGAACAACGTCTTCGTTCGACCAGCCTGCCACCACGTCATCGTTCAGTTTCAGAACCACATGCATGTGATTTCCTGCACCGCCTATCCAGCCACATCGACCGCAAAAATGCTGGCCAGTTCCTGTAGCCTATTTTCAATCCACTGCTTGCGATGCTCACAACCCTTCGCC
>CAYTUE010000088.1:12656-16835 GCA_964441085.1 uncultured Planctomycetaceae bacterium | reverse complement strand
CCACAGCAGCTACGTTCAACCATGTCAGCTACGGCTTAACCACAGGCTTCGCTGCGGTGTCTTTTTTTGCCGCCTGTTTGGCTGCTTGTTTTTCTCGTCGAGCTTTATTTTTATGCAGCTTTTCTAGCAGTCGAGCTGCCAAGGCCGTCCATCCAGTTTGATGGCTGGCCCCTAAACCTTGACCAGTTTCTGCATGAAAGTACTCATAAAACAAAATGAGGTCTTTCCAGTGAGGATCATTTTTGAAGTTTTCGTCACCTCCATGGCACGGCCGACTCCCATCTTCATCTTGTAGGAACAACTTTAACTGGCGTTCCATAAGCTCTTCAGCGACTTCAGCCAGGTTCATTAAATTGCCCGAACCTGTTGGGCATTCCACTTTCAAAGTGTCCCCATAAAAGCGATGGTAGCGTTCTAGCGATTCCACCAGCAAGTAATTGAGAGGGAACCAAATGGGACCACGCCAGTTGGAATTTCCTCCAAACATAAACGAATCGGATTCTCCAGGAACATAACTGACTCGATGTTCTTGCCCGCCAATGTTCAGCACAAACGGGTGCTTTTCGTGAATCTTGGAGAGTGATCGAATTCCGTACGGTGACAGAAATTCGTTTTCATCCAACAGGTACCCTAGGATTCTCATTAAGCGATCTTTGGATGGCATGGCCAACAGTCGAGAACCACCGGGAGCATCCGTTTCGTCGCAGTCGCGTTCCATATAGGTCAGGTGCTGAAGCTGCTTCTTTCGGTTTTCAATAAACCAGTTCATTCGCTTTTTGAAACCACTCAATCTTTGCAGCACCGTATCGTTGATCATCGTCACGGTGAACAAAGGGATGATACCAACCATCGAACGCACCTTGAGTGGAATGGCATGTCCATTGTCGTAGATATGGTCGTAGTAAAAACCATCTTCTTCGTTCCACAGGCCACTGGAACCTTCGGAATTCATCGCATCTGCGATTTCCACATAGTGTTCGAAAAACTTGCTGGCCATGTCGGCGTAGGCTGGGTTTTCTGATGCCAAATCCAAGGCAATCGTCAACATCGTGGAACAAAAGAAGCCCATCCAAGCAGTGCCATCTGCTTGGTTTAAGTGACCACCGGTAGGCAATGGCTTAGAACGATCAAAGACTCCAATGTTATCCAGTCCTAAAAAGCCTCCCGTAAAAACGTGCTTGCCGAGTACATCTTTGCGGTTCACCCACCAGGTGAAATTCAGCACGAGCTTCTGAAAGGCTCGTTCAAGAAACAAGCGGTCTCGCACACCCGTTTCTTCGCCCGTGCGTTTGTACACGTGCCAACACGCCCACGCATGAACGGGAGGATTCACGTCGCTTAAATTCCATTCGTAAGCGGGAATCTGTCCGTTGGGATGCATGTACCATTCTCGCAAAAACAAGATCAGTTGATCCTTCGCGAATTCGGTGTCAATGTGACCAAAGGGAATCATGTGGAAGGCCGAATCCCACGCCGCGTACCAAGGATATTCCCACTTATCTGGCATCGAAATAATGTCTCGATTAAACAGATGAGGCCAATCGCTGTTCCGCATTTGCTTGCGATGTTCGGGTAAAGCCGGCATGTTGGAATCACCTCGCAGCCAGTCATACACCGAATAGTGATAGAACTGCTTTGTCCACAGTAAACCAGCATACGCTTGCCGCATGGTTTGCCATTCGTCTTCTTTAACACTGGCTGGAATGCGACTTTCGTAAAACGCGTCGGCTTCGGCCACGCGCTCGTTCAAAGTAAAATCAAAGGTGTCGCCGAAAATCTGAGACGGGTATTCGTCTGTTTTCCACAAACGCAAATCGATGGTCACAGTTTCTCCGGCGGGGATATTCAGAGAATACATGGCCGCTGTTTTCGTGCCGCATTTCTGAGCATTCACTGCCGTTTTTTTTCCATCAATCACATAGCTGTGAAACGCATCCTTCCAGTGTTTTCCAGCAAGTGACGGATCATCCAAGTACTTGGGGTTGGATTCATTTTCTGTGAATAGCCATTTCGGTTTGCTTCCGTCAGAACTGACATTAGCACTCAATTGAAACTCACCTAAGCTTTCATGTTTCGCAGAAACCAAACCGTCTTTTTGTAAGGACAAATGAGGTTTTGTTTCACAGCCTTCGTGATCGCAGCCCCAAGTCCACGTGTTACGAAACCACAACGTCGGTAAAACGTGTAAAGGAGCAGCATCGGGGCCTCGGTTGGAAATTGTAAGACGCGCCAAAATGTTGTTGGGGCTCGACTTGGCATATTCCACTTGGACATCAAAGTATCTTTGTTCATTAAAGACACCTGTGTCGGCCAATTCGTATTCGGGAAGATGAAGACCTCGAGCACGATTCGCAGAGACCAGTTCATCGTAGGGAAATTCGGCCTGAGGATATTTATACAGTCCCTTCATGTAAGAATGGGTGGGAGTCGAATCGAGATAGAAGTAAAACTCCTTGACATCTTCGCCGTGGTTGCCTTCTGTTCCCGCCAATCCGTAAAGACGTTCTTTTAAGATGGGGTCTTTGCCGTTCCACAAAGCCAACGCAAAACACATGCGGCACCCGCGATCGGAAATCCCCAGCAGACCATCTTCGCCCCAGCGATAGGCTCGCCCTCGAGCATCATCGTGAGTGAAATACTCCCACGGTTGGCTATCATCTGAATAGTCTTCTCGCACGGTTCCCCACTGGCGTTCCGACACGTAGGGCCCCCAACGTTTCCAGTTTTCACCTGGATCTCGTCGAGCTTCTCGTTCTAACCGAAGTTGTTCCGCGTACTGTGTGGATGCCGAAGACATATTTGATCTACCGTGATCTGAGAAGGTTCACTTGGGATATTGTTGCGTTTTTCATGTCACCCCGAGATCGTGGTGACGCCAATCTTGAAAGCCCGATACAGCCAGTATGTCTTGCGTGTTTTGAATTCTGGCACAGTAAGCGTTACCCCCATCAAGGCAACACCAGACAAGGTGCAAGAATTCGTTAAACAACTTCAGACACTCGGGATTATAGACAACCATGATCAGGGAACTAGCGACGCGGTTTCACTGAGATTTCAGATCAATGCGACCTCAAAGTTGAGACCGCGAACACGCTTTTGACGAGCCCCAAAATCGCAATTGATCGCAATTGATCGTACTGTCATGAGCAAACAGGGCATAAGCAAACAGGCGTCTCTGCTAGCGATTGGCCCAGTCGATCCCAGAAAGGTTGGCCAACGCCAGTTGCAACGCGTGAGTTCCATTGCGAGCTGATCCTTGAGCCATCACGGCCTGATACAGCTGAAAACCTAACGCTAAGCCCGGCATCGACAGCCCCATGCGGCGAGATTCTTCAAGAGCAATTCCCATATCTTTCACGAAGTGTTCGACAAAGAAACCCGGATCGAAATTGTTGTCGATGATCCGAGGCCCCAAATTGGATAAAGACCAACTTCCGGCTGCTCCACTGGCCACTGATTTCATCACTGTTTCCAAATCAAGCCCCGCTTTGTATCCATAAAGCAACGCTTCGCAAACTCCAATCATTCCGGTTGCAATCAACGTTTGGTTCACCATCTTTGTATGCTGGCCTGCTCCTGCAGCACCTTGATGTACAATGGTTTGCCCCATCGCATCCCAACAAGGTTGTAACGCCGTCACAACATCGGCGTCGCCTCCAATCATGATCGACAGTGTTCCGTTTTTCGCCCCAATGTCACCTCCAGAAACCGGAGCATCAACACAGTGGACTTCCTTCGTCTTTGCTGCGTGATACATATCAACCGCTAAGGAAGGACGGCTGGTTGTCATGTCGACAACAATGCCGCCGGGCTGCATTCCTACCAGTGCTCCATCGTCACCTAAAATCACTTGCTGCACATCAGACGGAAAACCCACAATACTGAAGACAATATCAGAACGTTCTGCAACTGCTTTAGGCGAATCAGCCCAAGTGGCTCCAGCGTCTAAAAGCGAAGCTGCTTTCGATTTGGTTCGAGAATAAACAGTGGCAGAAAACCCGGCTTTCATCAGATGCCCGCACATACTGGCTCCCATCACTCCCGTGCCAATCCAGCCGATGCGAGTTTTTTGAGGAGTGATTTCCTGAACAGCCATGTTGCCGATTTCCGTCAGTGAATGAGATTGATACTTGAGCTGGCACGAAGCCACATCGCAGAACGCTCCCCGCAGTGTAAAGC
>CAYTUE010000088.1:9575-12556 GCA_964441085.1 uncultured Planctomycetaceae bacterium | reverse complement strand
TGATACTTGAGCTGGCACGAAGCCACATCGCAGAACGCTCCCCGCAGTGTAAAGCGGAAATCGCAACAGATGAAGCCATCGAGCTCAAGCGGGACCGAAAGCGGCGAGCAAAAGAAACGAAACCGCGCAGCGTTTTCGTTCTAAGGAAACTTCACTGTGTTACTTGTGGCCCAAACATTAGCAGTCGCGCTGGCTGAAATGAAATCGACTGGCTGCCTAAAGAACCAACCACCCATCGTGGTGCCTCCTTAGCACTTTTGATTCTTTGAAATCATCCGCTGCCAATTCCGGTTCAGGTTGCCTCAGTCACCAGCGGTGGTTCTGCTGGTTGAGCTGCCGGAGACTCAGACTCAACAAGTCCTTCAATCGTGTTTCGGTAGTGTTCAAGGAAGTCGGAAATTGCCTGAGATGAAAGTTCACGACCTTCACATCGCGTCGACAGATGAAGTCGTCCGCCATATCGCATCGCAACAATCGCTAGGTGTGTCTCGGGTCTTGTTGGTGGAGCACACTGAATGTCTTCTACCTTCAGGTCGCCAAAATTCCAGCAGCCATCTTCTGTTTCCACGCAATCAAAAAGTCGTGAAACGTCGCCGAGATTGGAAAACACGACTGTGCCAAACGACTTGGGACTGTTGGTGATCAACGGAATCAGCGCCGGGATTTTTGCGACTCGCCGAAGCATACGACAGAACGTTGATGTCCGTCGAACTCGCACGGGCTCGGTATAACGCGAAACTCTCTGACACAAATCATCGAAGGTCATTCTGCGAGTCACTCGCTGTGATAAAATTTCGTAACCAATCTGATTGCACGCTGAGCCTCCAATGGCAGATTTGGGCCTCATGTTAAAAGGCATAATAATGCGGCACGCACGTTGAGACCACGTGCCACGCTGCTGTAAACTCCAGCTGGAAGTTGCTACAAACAGTGCAGAAACGAGCCAGTCATTGATACTCAACTTCCGTCTCCGAGCATCCGTTCGAATGCTCTGAAAAACGTCGTCTTCGATACTCGTCTGATAAAGTCCCGGCAGTGTCACCCGATCGCTATTTCGATGGCGTTCACCGGCAAGACGTTCTGTTCGCCCAGCCAAAAAGCGATACCATTCCTCAAAGATCCCTAGTGACTTCAATGATTTCTGGTTGATGTCCGTGGGTGTCGGAATCACTCCACGCTCGTGGAGACTTGTGGGGACGCTCATTTCAGGAGGGACTTGGCCGGTAGAAAACATCAGCCAATCACGCAGGAAGGTCAACTTTCCCAGTGCGTCACTGCACGCATGATGAACCTGAATAACGATTCGAATTTTTTCGGGGCCGCGACGAACCCAACATCGCAGGCCAGGTTCCGAAGTAAGGTCAATGCGTTCACTCGTAGAAAATGCAACAGGAACACTGATATCGGCAATGTCAGGTTGTGGCAATGCTGTTGGATGCCAGTATGGCACGCCCAACTGACTGTACTTAACCACACTTCGCATCAGTGGATGGCGCTGTAGCGAAGACTGTAAGCCATGAATGATCGCATGGTCTGTCAGAGACCCTGCAATATCCAACTGCATGAAAGCACTCATGGGATGACTGTCACGGTCATCTGCCAACATGTATTGTTCGAACGCTGTTCCACGCAATGGAAAGATTTGAGGTTGGCCCACCTGCATCTTATCTACTCCGCCTTGGAAGGCCCTAAAATTGTTATATTGCTTACGTTTTCACCTGTTCCTACCTCACTTTCTGTGACAATGCACGACATAAGTTAAAAAAAACGCTCAAAGCTTGCTCTCAGGCATCAACTCAAGACTCAAAAGGCGAACAACCACACCCAAAACAAAGGGGAAATGCCACGCCTTCGCAGCCTGCGGTCCTAAGTTTCTGTCTTCAGAAACTCATCGCGAACCGTGCTGAGAAGTTGGTTTGGCCGTTGGTTTGATGGCCGTGTTCGAGGCCGAGCCGACCCCGACAGCTCCCAACTGCAAAGCGATTTCGAGCGGGGTCATGGTGCTGCAGAAAGAGACCGAAACCACAGGCAACATGGATGACGCCAATCAATGATTGGGCCACTCATTCAATGGGACCAAGCATAATACAACGGGCAACCGACAGCGGAAAACATGACTGTGGTGTCTCGGCACTTCGATGTTGCACTGAGTTGTGTTTAATGAGTTCACGCCACGGCAACATCCCGTTGACATAACGTGACGATTGCGAAACCATCAAGAGTTCGAGAAAAATCGCAGCGCGAACCACATGGATGCAAAGCTGCGAATAAGGTCTGCGTGAATTGTCTTACAGACAACTATTTGGGCAGATCCGTTGTCTCACCTGCTGGCGGATTTTCTGAGTCAGCTTCTGGCTTCTTTTCGCTGACGACGTCTTTGCGACTTAGGCGAAACTTTTCAAAACTGTCAGAAGAAATCACGTAGTACCAGCCAGAAAAACGCTTCGCCAATTCGTCGACTTTCTCTTGACCTTCTTTCGCTGTGGCTTCCCATGCATTCAGTTGCTGATGGTATTCCAACGTGGCTGTCTTGTACGCATTCATTTCCACTGCAAAAGCCGCTTCGGCAGCCGCCTTCAGATCCACTTCGGGGGCTTCCGGTTCACTCGCTTCGGAATCAGTGCCAGCCTGATCGTCAGCCTGCTTGTCGTCACCTTCAGCAGCCATTTCTGCATCAGCAGCTTCTTGGTCATCAACTACACTGTCTTCTGATTCAGATTCTGCTTCCTCAATCGACTCTTCTTGGTCTGCTTCCGCATCGTCAAATTTTGGTTCCAGTTCGTTCCCGTCCGTCTCCTTGACTTCTTCCTTTGTCAAGATTTCCGGCTTGGCAGGTTCCTGTGGAGCAACAGGTTTTGGCCCTAACAACTTGTCGTTAAAGTCGACTTTCACCAACAAGTAGCGGCGCGGCCCATCTGTTGATTCAGAATCATTTTCATCCGTTCCTTCAGCCTTTTCACCGTCTGCTTGATCACCGTCTG
>CAYTUE010000088.1:0-9475 GCA_964441085.1 uncultured Planctomycetaceae bacterium | reverse complement strand
ACCGTCCAGTCCGGTTTCGATGTCTTTCCCCGAGCTTCCAGCAATCTCACCAAAGTACAATGTGTACTGCACGCCTTGATTGGTTCCGGCAAGCAGTTCGCCTTCATTCGAATACAGTTGTTCGCCACTCCCGGTTTGACTGGCTCCCACAAAGTAGCCTAAATCCATCATCCGCTGTTGCAAGATTTGCTTCACAATCGGATTGATTCTCATATCGTCCCCCAAGCCTTCAGGCTTAGGCCGCACATCAACGATTTCTAAATCATTCAAATTGGTCGCTAATGACAGAATCGGAGCGTCATCTAATTCTTCCGTCTCAGGTTTCAAGTCGGCAATTGCCCATTTGCCGTCTGTCTTCAAATCCTGCTTTTGAAACTGCAGAATTTCACCCGGAATAATGACGCCTCGACCTTCGTCAATCGAATACCGATCCAAAGTCACGCTCACCAAATCGGTGGTTTCGATTTTCAACAAATCGGGTTCGATCCAGTCGCTAAACTTCGCAGACAAATCCACATTGAGTTCCGCGATGTACGTGGTGTTTTTTTCTGGAACTCGCACGTAATACTGCTGATTTTGTTCAGGAACCTTCTTCCCAACCACCATGTCAACCAAAGAATTCCCACTGAGATCTGCCAGCGTCAGCTGAGTTCCTCGTTCATCATCTTCAGATGATTGATCCGTGTCCGGCGGCAGAACTCCGTAGCGTTTCCAATCAGCCTTGTTGCGGCTTACCACTGCTTGCTTCTTAATTCCCATCAAAGAAGTGGCTGTTTGAGCCAATCGATCAGCTGCTTCTGCGGGATAGTCATGATGAGACGGGATCACCCACAATCCTGTATCATTCTGCTGAACAGAAAATGTTTGAACAGAACGGTCTTCGTCATCGTAATCGACCACTGTTAACGAAGTCGCTTCACCGACAGCTTTGAAGTCGGGAAAGAACTCTTGTCCAACATCAGCAAAGCCGTCGATATTGTCGGGCTGAGATGCGTTATGAGCGACAAAGGCAACAACTGCGGAAGCGACTGCAATTCCGGCAAACATCAACGTGCGGTTCAATGGATTCATCTTCAATTCAACCTATTTAATCGCGGGTGATTTCAAACGCGGAAAGGGGCATTTTTTCGAAACAGAAACTTACGTGCATCAAGCGTGGTGAAAGTGCGTCTAAAACACTTAGCGACGTCGCCGTTCCGCGGTGATGTTTTGAGATTCAGAAAGGCTGCGAAGGCCGAAAAACAACAGGCCAAGGCAAATCGGAAGAACGACAGGAGCAAGATAAGCGATCAATTTGATTTTGTTTTCGATCTTTTGGACCTCACGATTCATCGCTAAGCCCGCCTTACGAATGCGAGCGTTCTTTTCCATTTCCAACTGGTTTTCTTGATTCGACAACTGCCGATTTAACTGTTCTTGTTTTGCCTTCAGCAACTGTTCTTTATTACGGGCATCCAAGCCTTCTTGACTAACGACCGTGTCCACTTCCTTTTGCAGTTCAGCACGAGCTTCTTCGAGCTTGCTTTTCATGGACTCGTCAGCTTCTTTTTCTTCCTTGCTTAATGTTTCACGCAACTTGCGTGTTTGAGCCTCCACGAATTCCAGAGTTCGCAACTTTGCCTGTCGAGATCTCAGCTTGATAAACTGATCGTTGCCAGCAAGCGAATCCACAGCATTTAAGATAAAGGTGACATTGTCTAACTTCAAATCGAAGTTGTTTTGGCGGCGTTCGGAAAAATACCAGTCGCTCAACAGATCGATGTCGGCACAAAAGATCACGTTTAACGGAGTCGTATCGCTATCGCTGGTAATGTGCCCTGCCACCACATGACTGTATTTGTTGTCTACTCGCACAGGCGTCTGGCGTAACTGAACGCTCGGCGCACGAGACATAAAGTTAAATGACGATTCTGTGTAGTCACCCCATTCCATCACACCAGACTGTGACGAAGTTTGCAAAAGTGGAGCAAAGCTGACACCTTCTTTACTGCCTTCTTTGATGAACCCAGAATACAGCATTGCCACATTGACCAAATCTTCAGTCACTGGATGTTCGCGATTGAAGGCGTCCGTCGGATTGCCCGTTCGCGAAACAAAGAAGTATTCAGGCGGCAGCACTTCGAACCGAGGATACGGTTTCATTCTGTCATAAACGACTTGGTCGTACTCCCAAACCAAACCCAATGTTTGCATGAACGAAGTCAGCTTACCGCCATCAGCCTTTTGTTCTGGAGGAGCAGCCTGCTGTCCCATAAAACCACCACCAGCGGCTGGTTTGGGAAGTCGAGGAGCCATCGAAAGCCCCATCTGGCCTTGAGCGAAAAACGGACAAGGGTCATCAAAGACTAAAGTGGGGCGTCCCGCTTCGACGTATTCAAGAAAATGATTCATCTGTGGTTCGGTGAGCGACGAAGGCATCACGGCCAAGAGCAAATCGAATTTTTCTTCTTTGTCACCTTCCGCCAGAACCTTTTGAGACGGATTCACGGCAACCACGTTGTACTGCTGGCGAAGTTCTTCAACAATCGCCCAGTCTCGTGCCCCACCAATCACACCGGCGTCCGTTTGGAGTACTCCGACTGTTAAGCGTTCTTCAGCGGCCACTGTTCGAACGGAACGAGTCAGTTCATATTCAATGGGAAGCCCCTTACCGAAAAACGGGATTTCCACGGTGTCTGAAGTCGACTGAATCACGGCCCCCAAAAAGACTTCTGCTTCGGCAAACTTACCATCTTGTTCGTACTGAATTCGCTGAGGCGTGACCCCCAGTGCGCGAGCTTCTTCGGCTTGCTCGCTAAATGGTTCCACGTCCACCAATCGCACGGTAATGTGACCACCGCCTCGCTGGTCGAATTCTCGCAAGAGCCCTAGCAGTCGGCGGCGAGTATCACTGTATTCGCTCGGGACTTCTGGACTAATAAAAGCTTGAATTGTGATGTTTTGTTCGTCCAAATCATCGAATGTTTTGAAAGTCGCATCCGACAACGTAAACACTTTTTCGGCTGTAAAGTCTGCTCGCGCCGGCCACAAACTGATCACCGTAAATGCACTGACGAAGATCACAAATAAGCTCACCGTGCGGATCACGTATTGGAAAGTCATATTGGTTTGACTGTTGGCCGCCCAGCGTCGTTTGCAAATGACCACGTGATTCAAATACAGCATCAATGCTGTCAGCAGGACAAAGTACAGCACACTTGAAAACGGAATCACTCCTCGACCAAAGTCCTGCAATTGACCTTCAAGGCTGAGCTGCTGAATGGCAGTTTGGAACGCGTACAAATTAGATTGAGAAACATCGGTCAAAGATGTCATCACCCACTGCAGCACATACCCCACTTTGTTGATAAACACGGGCACACAGCAAAAGCTGACAGCCAGCACAAAGGCAACCGTTGCGCTACTGGTGAGCGACGATGCCAACAGCCCCACCGAGAGCAAAGCCATTCCCGCAAACCAATAGCCCAGATAACTACTAAATAACGTCCAGTAGTCCGGCGAAGCCACAAGTGCCAACACCAGAATGTTGACCAAAGAAAAGGCCAAAGCCACCGTGTAGACTCCTGCGACGGCTTTGAATTTCCCGATCAAAATTTCCAGTTCAGTTGCTGGCAATGTAAACAAAAGTTCATCTGTGCCTAACTTCTTTTCATCAGACCAAGCGGTCATCGTGATCGCAGGAATAATAAACAGAAGCAGCAACGGGAACGACGAAGTCAACTGATCTAGGTTCGCCTGATTCGCCGTGAAAAACTGAGCGTTGAATGCCATCACGGCAGACGTCACACAGAACACGATGATAAACAGGTAACCGAGAATGCTGGAGAAATAGCTGCCAAAGTTGCGTTTTGTGACAGCCTGAATCACATGCATGCGAATCATAAGTAATCTCACCTGCGTTAACGGTGGCCAAAATTAGAATAGTAAAAACAGAGGAATTCAGCCGCTTCATTCGCTGAGGCTGCGTAAATTCATCCGTTGAATTTGAGTATGCTTTAAGTATCAGTGCGATGTGAATCAACACAATGTGAGTGAGTGCCCGTAGGCCGTTGGTTGCCAGACGGTCCAGCAAACACTGACTCATTCATGTCACTTGTGACTTTGCCGATTGGTTACTTTGTCGATTGGTTACTTTGTCGATACTGTGAGGCGACGGAATTTTTCATCCATTGCCACTTCGTGATCTCCCAGTTCTGCTGTGGGACCGTCGAACACAAGTCGACCTTCGTTAATCATAATGACTCGCGAACACACGGCTCGCACTTCCTGAAGAATATGAGTCGAAAGCAGAATGGTTTTTGTTTCTGCCAGTTCCAAAATCAGTTCTCGAACACCATGAACCTGATTCGGATCTAAGCCGCTGGTTGGTTCGTCCAGAATCAAAACTTCCGGATCGTGCAGTAAAGCGTGAGCCATCCCAACTCGCTGGCGAAAACCTCGCGAAAGCTTGGAAATCGGCTTTCGCCAAACTTCATCTAACGAACACTTCTTGGCCACCCAGCCAAGTCGGTCCGATAATTCCGAACCACTCACGCCTCGCACACCACCAATGTATTTCAACATCCCTTCGGGCGTCATTTCAGTGTACAAAGGTCCATTTTCGGGCAAGTAGCCTAGCTTCTTGCTGGCTTCTAAGCGCTGCTCCGAAACATCCATTCCCGCCAAAAACGCTTGGCCTTCACTCGGAGCCAAATAGCCTGTCAGCATTTTCATGGTCGTGCTTTTTCCAGCACCGTTTGGCCCCAAAAAGGCACAAACTTGGTTCTTGGGCACGCGAAAGCTGACTTTGGTGGTCGCCGCAAAGTCCTTATAAAATTTGCTGAGCTCACGAGCTTCAATCATCGCAGACGAAGCATCGACTGCAGAATCCGATTCGCCTGAAGGGGTCGTGTCGACCGCTATTGATTCAGTCATATTTTCTGTTTTCCGATGAGAGTTTCCAGCATGGGGCAACCAATCGGCTGTCGATTAGGCAGCCTAAAATACGCCCACGAAATTCGGAACCGATCCAATCAGATCGGAAAATGTGCCCCGCCCACTGTCGACTTGGCAGAAGTGGCAGAGTATGGCGGTTTGGCAGCAAAAATTGTTCCAAGTTGACTCACGTTTTGTGGGATTTCGTTGATTTTGTGTTGCCGCATTCCGGAACGCCCCGAGTCAGAAAATTGAAATTTTCAACGTCCCTTTCAGATTTCTTAAACCTGCCACGCTTTCGCAAAGATGCTGCGGGTTGTCGCTTGAAATTGAAGGCACAGTCGCTTATCTGGCCATACTCTGCACCTTAAATACAGTCCCCTTCTCACATGTTTCAACCGCATCGCTGTTGTTGAATCGACATCGGAAACAGGCCAACATGATTCGACTCGGAGTCAACATCGACCACGTCGCCACCGTTCGCCAGGCTCGAAAAACCAACGAACCCGATCCCATCCATGCGGCCGTTCTCGCGGAACTTGGTGGAGCAGACGGAATCACCGTTCACCTGCGAGAAGATCGTCGACATATTCAGGATCGAGACGTTCACCTGCTCAAACAAATGCTGCGCATTCCACTGAACCTAGAAATGGCAGTCGAAGACGAAATCACAGACATCGCCTGTCAAGTTCTTCCAGCATGGACATGCTTGGTTCCAGAAAAACGACAAGAACTGACCACCGAAGGAGGCTTGGATGTCGCCGGACAAAAAGACCGAGTCGCCAAGTGCGTTCATCGGCTGCATGATGCCGGAATCAAGGTCAGCCTATTTATTGACCCCGACGAAAAACAAATCCAAGCCGCCAAAGACCTGAACGTCGCCGCCATCGAACTGCATACCGGCACATTCGCCGATGCCACTTCCGAAGCCAACCAACAAGCAGAACAACAACGAATTGAATTTGC
Organism: uncultured Planctomycetaceae bacterium; assembly: GCA_964441085.1. GTDB lineage: Bacteria > Planctomycetota > Planctomycetia > Planctomycetales > Planctomycetaceae > Fuerstiella. The sequence goes on along the minus strand of CAYTUE010000088.1, from coordinate 3,595 downwards.
CAGCACCCTCGCCATTCAACATGGACTGATTTTGAACATGGGGCACGGCCTGACATATCGCAATGTCCACCAAGTCACCCAAATCCCCGGACTCAACGAACTCAACATCGGGCATAGTATTATCAGCCACGCCGTGATGGTCGGACTGGAACGAGCTGTGCGAGAAATGAAAGACCTGATCAATCAGTAGCCGTTCGTTTTATCGTTCATCGTCTTATCGTTTAGCGTCTGTGAAATGCCGATTTGTTGTATCCTGCATTCGTCACAGCACTCTCTTCGCGGTCTTCCACGTTTCGCGGTCCCCCACGTTTCGCGGTCCCCCACGTTTCACGGTCCCCCACGTTTCACAGCCTTCCACGTTATTGTGCTGCCTTCAAAAACTGCACATCAAAACAGTCTGCAGCTGCCACAGCACCGGGCTGAATTTCTTTGATGTCCACAATCAAATCGATGAGTTCTTGCCATCGCTGCTCTGTCATACCGCACAAAGGAATCCCCACGGCAGGTTCACACAATGGCTTCATCGCAGCAGCTCCGTATTCCAAAGATTTTAACGTCATTTCTGGGTTATCTTTATGAATCGCTGCATTCGTTGGCGTGGGCGATTCTAAGTAAGCTTGCCAACCTTTCACACTGGATTGCACCATGGCCCGAACAACGTCGGGACGTTCTTTGATCACCTTTTCCGTTGTCACCAATAGGCTTCCATACGGGTTAAAACCGATGTTCGATAGCATCAAAGACACCGGGTCGCCTCCTCCTTCTTTTGCCTGAAACGGTTCGCTAAAAACGTAAGCCTGTTGAGCAAAATTTGGCTTGAGCAAAAATTCTCGCACCTGCCCGTTGTACGGAACCAGCACCACGTTTTTCAACGGCAACTTCTTTTTCATCCACAGCGCAAACGGGCGCGTGTCACTGATTGCCAATTCCACATCTTGCAATTTTTCAAGACTGTCGATCCCTGATGCCCGATGCACCATGATGCATCGAGGGCTTTGTTGTAAAGCTGCCGCAACCGCCACCAGCGGTACTCCTTGAGCTCGACCAAGCACCACTAAATCAGCACTTGAAACCACGAATTCAATCCGACCGGCCGCCAATTCCTGAATCGCAACCTTGGCCGCGCCAGGGCCACCTTGTTGAATCTCGACATCCAGCCCAGCTGCCGCATACAAGCCATCTTCAACCGCCAAAACATACCCACCATGTTCCGCCTCGGCATACCAGTTCAGCGCCAGAGAAATCGCTGCCCGACCGCTGGCACCTTCAGGCAACGACCGCTCAGATTGAGAACATCCGGCAAAGAAAAACAAACAGCAAGCAACGGCATTCAGCAGAACCAAACGCTGGGCCCGATGAACCGACAGCACACCACGACGACACGCACATTCCTGAAACAAAAGGCTGTCGAATTCCACGGAACCAAGCTCGCTGATCAAGGACAGTGTTGACGAAAAACTTCCATCAGCCTCACCAAGGCTGACACAAAAATCGTAGTAAAACGTTCGCTCGCTGCCGAATCGGACCGACCACTCATTCAGGAAACTGAGCAAAAACAAAGGCAATGTCGGATCACCTCAAAAAACAAGGCATTTCAGCAAAAACGGGAATTTTAAGCCCCGCCCATCCATCTGGCTGTTCCCGTTGAGAAACCAGTGTTGTTTGCTATCGTTCGCTCTTTGACAAACGCCACGCACGCCAGACAGCCTTCGCTTCGCAATCCTGTCTCAAACGCGTGGCGTGATTTTTTTTTGTTCGGCTCTCTGCCGGATCCAGAATTGTAAGTCACCATGAGTTCAGCTTCACGGGAAGTCAATCAGTCACTCGACATCAATCTTAACAACGACAAAGACGTCGTTCTTGTGATGGATTTCGGATCCCAGACCGCTCAACTGATTGCTCGTCGTGTTCGAGACCAAAACGTCTTTTGTCAAATTGTGCGCCACGACCTCACGGCAGAACGCATCCGTCAAATCAACCCCAAGGGACTCATTCTTTCCGGCGGCCCAGCCAGTGTGTACGCCGAAAATGCTCCCGTCATCGATGCTCAAATCTACGACTTGGGCATTCCCATTCTAGGTATCTGCTACGGCATGCAGATCACCTGTCATACGCTGGGTGGAAAAATTCTGCCCGCTGAAAGCCGAGAATTCGGCCGCGCCCCCTGCACATCAACCGCCAACAATCGGCTCTTCAAAGATGTGCCAAAAACATTCACCGCATGGATGTCTCACGGCGATCAATTGGGCCAACTCGACGGTTCATTTCAAGTGATCGCAGCAACCGAAACCTGCCCGAATGCTGGTGTCCAGCACACATCCAAGCCGATCTACGGAATCCAGTTCCACCCAGAAGTTACCCACACGGAGCACGGCGGCACCTTACTGAAAAACTTCGTCGTTGATATCTGTGGTTGCCAAGAATCATGGAAGATCAGCTCGTTGATCGACCAACAAAAGCAGCTGATTAAGGAAATGGTTGGCACCAATCAAGTCATCTGCGGACTGTCCGGAGGAGTCGATTCTTCCGTAGTCGCCGCTTTGATTTCCGAAGCGATTGGAGATCAACTGTCTTGCATCTTTGTCGACAACGGACTTCTGCGGAAAGGCGAGCGAGAACAAGTTCAACAACAGTTTGCCGAACACTTTAAAACCGATCTGCATGTGGTGGATGCTCGAGACCGCTTTTTAGGAGAACTGGCTGGCGTCAGCGACCCTCAAAAGAAACGCAAGATCATCGGAAAGGTGTTTATCGATTGCTTCAAAGACGAAGCAAAGACAATTGAAAATGCAAAGTTTCTGGCTCAAGGAACCTTGTACCCCGACGTCATTGAAAGCGGTGCCAACCCCGATGGTCCGGCCGCGACAATTAAGTCGCATCACAACGTGGGAGGCCTTCCCGACGAATTAGGCTTTGAACTCATTGAACCATTGCGAGATCTGTTCAAAGATGAAGTCAGACGCATGGGAGTGGAACTTGGACTTCCTGAAGAAATGGTTTGGCGCCATCCCTTCCCTGGCCCCGGTTTAGCAGTTCGCTGTTTAGGCGACATTACAGAAGAACGTCTTCAAGTGATTCGAGAAGCTGACGCGATTTTGATCGATGAACTGCATCAAGCGGGGTTGTATCGAGACATCCAGCAGGCGTTTGTGGTCCTGTTGCCCGTTCAGTCCGTAGGAGTCATGGGAGACGCCAGAACCTATGAAAACGTGGCGGCGATTCGAGCCATCGAATCTGAAGACTTCATGACAGCCGACTGGTTTCCTTTCCCATGGGAAGTGCTGCAACGCATTTCAACTCGAATCATCAATTCCGTCCGCGGAATCAATCGAGTGGTCTACGACGTCAGTTCCAAGCCACCAGCAACCATCGAATGGGAATAGGCACCCTTCGTCAAACAGATGAGTTTGCGAGACGACAGACGATAGAAGAGGAGTCCGTTTACGGCCCCGCAGCTTGGACGTTACGCGACCGGCTTCAGCCGAAACCCATCGCTTGAAACCCAACACTTGAAACACAACAGTCGGGTTTGAACGAAGCAAGTGATGCCTGAACTACGGGAAATTGTACTCAGGTCTGCGCACGTTGCCAAAGA
>CAYTUE010000087.1:8017-16873 GCA_964441085.1 uncultured Planctomycetaceae bacterium | reverse complement strand
GTTGCGCCTACGTGACATTGCGGATCATGGGACGAGATACCAGTTTCGAACAGACGAACAAGTAGAAGATTGTAAATCCAAAGGTGACGATCAGGCACATGGTCATTGATGGCAGTGTTTCGGTCACGGGCAATGATCCCGGATACAGCAACCGACGTAGCCCAGCGACGGCATAGGTCAATGGATTCAGCCTGATTGTCCACAGCAGCCAAGGGGTGCCGTCGCCTGGAAAAAAAGCTCCCGACAACAACCACATCGGCATCAAGAAGATGCTCATGATGGCGTGAAATCCTTGAGTCGAATTCATGGGCCAAGCGATCAAGAAACCCAATGCTGTCAACTGAATGGCAATCACCACAAGAAAGGCGGAGGCTGTCAAAAAGGGAAACAAATCTAACTGAAGTTGCAATCCCGTGGTGAAGCCGATTTGCTGAAGCAGTGGTCCAATTAGAAGAAACAAACCCGCTTGCAAGACAGCCAAGATTGTCCCGCCCAAGACCTTTCCCATCACGATGATTGAGCGAGACACGGGGGCTGCCAGCACTCCTTGTAAAAAACCTTCTCGTCGATCTTCGATGATTGATATTGTCGAAAAGATGGCGGTAAACATCACGATTAAAACGGCGATACCAGGAAAGAAATACTCTTGGTAACTGACAGGTTGATCTAAGGTTTGAGCCCAGTCTGGAGCTTGAAACGAATTGCGCAACCCCGCTCCAAATAGCACCCAGAAGATGATTGGCTGACCGATGGCTCCCACAACTCGACTGCGTTGCCTGAAAAACCGTATCAGTTCACGATAAGCCAAGATCCAAACGGCATTGCAAGTTGCATTCCACGTGGAAGTTATGGAGCTGTGTTGTGGACTGTGTTGTGGACCGGATAAATTGGGGTTTGCCGTGTTGGGTGTGGTTGAATTCATACGGCTGCTCCTTTTTCGGTTGCCAATGCGTCCGCCATGGAAAAATTGCGGCCCGTTTTTTCTAGGAACACGTCTTCTAGAGTTGGTCGAGCAACTTCTGCGGTCGCAATATCGTTTCGATACTCATTCATGAGCGTTTGCAAAGCACCGGTTGCATCTTGCAGTCGAAAGACCAATTGGTCACCTGCTTGGTGTGAGGTTGTGTTGAGCAACAGTTCGATCTTTGCTTTCAATTGATTGGCTGTTTCTGAATCCATTGGTTGCAGACGAATGCTGAGCCGTTCGCCCGGAAGGCTGGCCTGGAGATCAGTGGGGCTACCTTCTGCAACAACTTGGCCTTGATCGAGTAGCAGAAGCTGGTCGCACTGTTCGGCTTCGTCCATTAAATGAGTCGTCACGATCACGGTCATGTTGTGTCGATGTGCTTTGATCAAATCCCAAAACTGTCGGCGAGCAGCTGGGTCCAGCCCGGTGCTGGGTTCATCAAGCAATAACAACGATGGTCGGTGCATCAATCCCTTGGCTAATTCAACTCGCCGCTTTTGTCCGCCGCTGAGCCGTTCGACTGGCTCATGTTGACGGTCGAGAAGTTCTAGGTCGTTCAGTAACTCTTCGCTGCGGCGACGAATTTCCTTCTTCGACAAACCGTAGATGACAGCATGGCAGATGAGGTTTTCTCGTACGGTGAGTCGAGTATCCAAAGCGGGGGACTGGAAGGTGATTCCCAGTTGCTGACGGATAAGCTGCGGTTGCGTGGCCAGATCCGTTCCTAGCACGGTGACTTGCCCGGCTTGCATCGGGATCAATGTTGCCAGCAGACGAAACAAAGTCGTTTTCCCCGAACCATTGGGCCCCAACAGTCCAAACAGGCTACCAACTGGGACATGAAATGAAACATCTTTGAGAGCCGGGCTGTCACCGTAGTTGAAGGAAAGTCCTTCGACTGCGACATGAGCTGCGCCGGGAACATGAAATTTTGGATGACTCACGACCGTCTTTCTGATTGGGATGAGAATACTTTCATGATAGACAGTCCATGTCACGTGCTGGTTGTTGCAGTCGCTGAAAGTGTCCTTCGCAGCCAGATTGGTTGTGGATTTTCTGAATCTGGAAATGACAAACTGAAGAAAATCGTGGTGAGCAGCAGTGATGCAGAAAAATCAAATCGCCTAGACTGCATTTCAGTGAGCAGTGGGGGGATGTCGACACCACTGAAGTGGTTTCAAAGGAATTCATTCGTCTTTTGATTTCTCACCCCCCCCCAACGTTTCGTGTTGAACGAGAAGGAACTTGCAGTCATGTCCCATACGATTGATCTTTCAGCCCATGGAATTACGGTCACTGATATTCTTCGCAATCCTCATCCTCCCACTCTGTATGAAGAAGCGATTCGGCATGAACCGGGAACCAGTATTTCCGACACGGGTTGCCTGATTGCCTACAGTGGAGAAAAAACGGGACGTTCGCCCAACGACAAACGCGTCGTCCGGCATGAAGATTCAGAAAAGAATGTCTGGTGGGGGCCTGTGAATTTCCCGTTAGATGAAACCACGTTTGCGATCAATCGCGAACGAGCCGTCGATTATTTGAATACACGGTCTCGGCTGTATGTGGTTGACGCATTTGCCGGATGGGACGAAGGAACTCGACTGAAAGTTCGCGTCATTTGTGCTCGACCTTATCACGCGTTATTTATGCACACTATGTTGATTCGTCCGACCGACGAAGAGCAAGAAACCTTTGGCGAACCAGACTTTGTGATTTTTAACGCCGGTGGTTTTCCTGCCAATCGTTACACCACCGGGATGACATCCAGAACAAGTGTCGACCTGTCTTTGGAAAGCAAAGAAGTGGTCTTGCTGGGCACAGAATACGCTGGCGAAATGAAGAAGGCGGTGTTCACTTATATGAACTATCTGTTGCCGGATCGTAAAATTTTGTCGATGCATTGTTCGGCAACGAGCGATCGAGATACGGGGCGCAGTTCTGTTTTATTTGGGCTTTCTGGAACCGGAAAAACAACTCTGTCTGCCGATCCGAATCGGTATTTGATCGGCGATGATGAACACGGTTGGTCGGACGATGGAATTTTTAATATCGAAGGTGGCTGTTACGCCAAGGCCGTGTATCTGACTCGTGAATCAGAGCCAGAAATCTTTGATGCTCTGAGATTCGGAGCCGTGCTTGAAAACGTGGTCTACGATGCGGCTCATCACCACGTTGACTTCGATAACACGTCGATTACTCAGAATACTCGAGGTGCTTATCCCATTGAACACATGCAAAATGCCAAGCTGCCGTGTGTGGCCGAGCATCCTGCGGATGTCATCTTTCTGACGTGCGATGCATTTGGAGTATTGCCTCCTGTCAGCCGGTTAACTCCCGAACAAGCAATGTACTATTTCATCAGCGGTTACACGGCCAAGGTGGCGGGAACCGAAATGGGAATCAATGAACCAGAAGCCACTTTTAGTCCGTGTTTTGGTGGCCCATTTTTGGTTTGGCATCCATCAGTTTATGCGGAGCTTTTAGCTGAAAAAATCCGCCAGCATGCCGCAGCGGTTTGGTTGGTGAACACGGGTTGGTCTGGTGGAGCATACGGCGAAGGCAGCCGGATGCCGCTGCGTTTTACCCGAGCCATCATCGATGAAATTCATTCGGGGTCTTTGCGAGACGCTGCTGTGGTGAAAGATGAAATCTTTGGGTTTGATATTGTTGCCGAGTGTGCAGGCGTTCCAACCGAAATGCTGCAGCCAAAACAGTCATGGCGAGATCCCGCAGCCTTTGAAGAAACAGCTCGAAAACTCGCGGGAGACTTCCGAGCCAACTTCGAAAAGTACGCCAGTGAATGCGATCAGGCGGTCGTAAAAGCCGGACCCGTTGGGTAGTTCGCTGTGCGACTCTTGTTCTGACATGGGTGCGATGACCATCGCGATTACCACCGCGAGATTCATCATCGTGTGATTGCCTTGCGTGAACGAAAAAAGCCCTGCCAACCCGAAAAGATTGGCAGGGCTTTTGCTGTTTAAATTCACTTTACCAGCAGTTCACAGTTTGCCGCTGCTGAGTTTTTCAGTTGGAAGAGACTGATCAACTTCAACTTCAACTTGGCAAAGACATCACTGCTGGACAAGCTGGTTAGCTGACAGCGGCTTTCAGCTTGTCAGCCATGTCAGTGGCTTCCCACTTGAATTCTGGTTCGCTACGACCGAAGTGTCCGCCGTGAGCCGTGTTGCGGAAGATCGGTCGTCGCAGGTCAAGATGATCGATGATCCCTTTGGGGTTCAAAGGGAATAGTTCTTGTACGGCAGCTTGGATCTTTTCTTCTGCGACAGTTGCAGTGCCGTTTGTGTCAACTCGGACACTCACAGGATCAGCAACACCGATCGCGTAGGCCAGTTGAACTTCTGCTTCGGTTGCCAGATTGGCGGCAACGATGTTCTTGGCAACATAGCGTCCCATGTAAGCAGCAGATCGGTCGACCTTGGTGGAATCTTTGCCAGAGAATGCTCCACCGCCGTGTCGGCCCCATCCGCCGTATGTGTCGACGATGATCTTTCGACCTGTCAAACCGCAATCGCCGTGAGGACCGCCAACAACGAATCGTCCGGTTGGGTTCACGTGCCACTTGGTTTGATCGTCGATCAGGTCTTCGCCGATGGCTTCTTTGACGACCTGACGGATGTAGCTTGAAATTTCTTCCTGAGCAACATCTTCTGAGTGTTGAGTTGAAACAACGATGGCATCAATTCGCACAGGCTTAGCACCATCGTATTCAACGGTAACCTGAGACTTGCTGTCTGGACGAAGCCAGTTCACATCGCCCGCTTGTCGTTTTTCAGCCAACAAGTTAATGATGCGGTGACTGTATGCGATTGGGAGCGGCATCAGTTCTGGAGTTTGGTTGCAGGCATAGCCAAACATCAAACCTTGGTCTCCCGCACCTTCGCGGTCGACACCCATGGCAATGTCGCCACTCTGGCTTGTTAAACGACACAGCACTTCAGCAGTGTCGGCGTTAAAGCCAATGCCTTCGTCCGTGTAACCGATTTCGCGAATGACATTTCGAGCCACTTCGATGTAGTCGACTTTTGCGTTGGTTGTAATTTCACCAGCCAAGCAAACGAAGTCTGTGGCCACCATGGTTTCGCAGGCGACTCGAGACATCGGGTCCTGAGCAAGGAGGGCATCCAAAATTCCATCGGAAACCTGATCGGACACCTTATCGGGGTGCCCCATGCTTACCGATTCACTGGTAAAAAAGTAGTTTGGCATTCGTGAAGTTTCTTACGGTCAGAAAGAGGTGAAATTGTCGACGACGGTTTTGCTACTCATCAGCAGATACTGGCTCCGCAGGCTCAAAACCAAGGCCCAGTGTAGACCAGACAGGAACCGCCCACAACAGACCGCATGAAACGAGAATCTGTTGTTGCCTTCGGCGGGAAAATCCACCTGTTGTGCGACCATTGCTGAAAAGGGACGCGTTTCAGTTTGTTTCACCCAACGGGGCGCAAACCAGCTGTCCGCCCCGCCAGAATTCTTCTGGCGGCCATAAAAAAAGCCCGCTCACGAAAAATCGCGAGCAGGCTATGTTTGCTGGTGATGCCATCGCCTGCGTGATCACAGTCTGCAATGCCACCGTTTCCATGATTTCACTTAGAAACCAATGAAAATTCCGCTTCGACCGTACGACGGAGCGTAGCTGCGAGAGCTGCGGAAGCCAGATGAGTAGCGAACGGGGCTTCGACGAGTTCGTGAAAATCGATCTAAAGTTCGACCTGCTCGACGAAAATCTCGAGAAGCTTGGTTGAAGCTTCGTCGAGACACATAGCGGCCAGCTTCTGCTTCAGGTGCTGGCAGTGCTGCCAATGCCATGAAAAGCGCACAGGCGATGATAAAGTACTTTCGCATTGATGTTCTCCTTGAGTGTTTGGCCGACATTGATGGTTCGACCTTTGCCACGACTTGTGGGCAATGGCGGGTAAAAGTTAAAGCGAAACGCAGTTGATGTGACGAGCGTCGCCTTCAAATGCTTGCGACATTTTGGAGATTTATAGGTTCTTGAAGAAAAATTTCGACCCTTGTTTTGAAAAACCAATGACATGTGACCGTCACCGCCGCTTTTTTCCTGCGATATTGGTGATTTACCTCTCACTGTTCTTATTTCGAGTTGTGCGCTCCTGCTTTCGGAATCGTTATGAAAATTTTGATCACAGCTGGCCCGACTCGAGAATACGTTGATGACGTGCGGTTTCTTTCGAACGCCAGCAGCGGACGAATGGGCTACTGCATTGCCGAAGCTGCGATTGCCGCAGGTCACGAAGTGGTGCTTGTGACGGGGCCTGTTGATTTGCCCGTCCCCAAAGGAGTGCACAATGTTCCCATTGAAACAACTGATGAACTCCGACAAGCCTGTGTTTCGTTGTTTTCAGAATGCGATGGAGTCATCGCCACCGCAGCTGTTTGCGATTATCGGCCTTTGGAACGAGTCACCGGGAAAATGACGAAAACCGGCCAGCCCATTGTGCTGGAACTGGTTGAAACGTCGGACGTGCTGGCTGAACTCGGTGAGCAAAAACAGCATCGCTGGGTGGTTGGGTTTGCCTTGGAATCTCAGGATCCTCGTAACAACGCGATGAGAAAGCTGAAGATGAAGCACTGCAACTACATCGTTTTAAACGACACGTCGGCGATTTCTTCTGCTTCAAATTCGGTGGAAATCTTGTCGCCTCAAGCCGACACGGTGGCTCAATTTGAAGGCTTAAAGTCGGGAGTCGCCGAACAGCTGATTGCATTCATTGAAGACCATCTCGCAAAACCGAAGCATTGATAGCGCGGGCCGTGCGTCGTTTGCAAAACAAGATACCGACGCTGTGGTACTTGTGTGACGTGACGCTTGTGTGATGTGGTTTCAATAAAAAAAGCGTGCTCTGTTTCCAGAGCACGCTTTCGTTCAGGTTCTGTGCGAAAACCAAATTGGTGCTGAAGTCGCTGATCTCACAGCAAGACTATTTCGCCGGATCCTTGCCATCTTTCCATGGGCCACCCAGTTTCATGTGGTCTGGTTCTTCCAAGACACTGCCCGTTGTTCCCGCATTCCAACCCGGAATGTGATTCGGAGCACCTCGTTCCGCCGATCGTTCTTCCCACTGCTGTGCCCACGATGAATCACCATCGTGAACTTTGTGGTCAGCGGAATCGAAGTGGAAGACTTTGCCGTCTCGATAACTTTTTGAGCCAAGAATCACAGTGGTAATGGCCGCGGCTCCTAATTCTGGATCGTTGTTACACATCGATGGATCGTTGGCAACCATGGCTTCTACCCAGTTTTTGAAGTGAGCGTACGTCGTGTCGTTAACTCCCTTCGTGGAAATGGTTTCTCGTTTCAACTTGCTGTTGCGAGTCACCTGAGGACGTTCTGGGATAAATTCGAAGCTGTCGAATCGTTCTCCGTTGCCGAAGACAAACGAACCGTTGTGACCTCGAATCAGTTGCTTAATGGGAGTTTCTTGGCAGGCCATTGTGGCTGTCACAAGGCCATGAACGCCTTCTGGGAAGTCGGCAGCAACAGTTGCTACATCTGGCACACTTCGTCCATCGTATTCCAAATACAGTCCTCCTGCTCCGACAACTCGCCCTGGAAAACGAAGTCCAGTTGCTTTCAGCATGGTGGTCGTGCGGTGAACAAAGAGGTCGGTGTACATCCCCGATCCATATGGCCAAAATCGTCGCCACTGTCGATAGACGGCTCGGTCAAATGGCACGTCTTCTGCCAAGCCTTCTTCCACACCCAACCATTTCTTCCAGTTGATGTTGGAAGGATTCATCGATTCTTCCAGCCTGTAGTATCTCCATTGGCCTTGAGCCGAGTTGCGGAAGTACTCCGTCTGATACATCAACACTTTGCCCAACGCACCGTCTGTGAGCATTTTGTTGACATCGTTCCAAACTGGAAGACTGGTGGATTGCACGCCAACTTGCATGACCTTGCCGGATTTCTTCCACGTGTTCATGACTTCGATGGCTTCTTCAACCGTCTTTGTCATGGGCTTTTCGCAATACACATGCATGCCTGCATTCAAGGCATCGATGGTTTGCTTTGCATGCCAGTGATCGGGAGTTCCAATCGCGACAGCATCAAGGTTTTCCTTTTCGTACATCTCCAAATAGTCATCGTACTTGGCAACTTTTCCTCCGGTTGCTTTTTCAATGTGCTTGGCAGCTTTGTCTCGATGCACGCTGTAGACATCACAGACAGCCACCAGTTCAATCGGTTGTCCTTCGACTTGTAGCTTGGTGAGTCGTTTCACGTGAGCTGAAAAACCTCGATTACCAGGCCCCACAAACCCGATGCGAATTTTTGCATTCGGCGAAGCGGGTTTCGTTGCGGCAGACAATTGAGAGGCTGCACCCAGCACTCCGGCTGTGTATGCAGTCGACTTCAAAAAATCACGACGAGAGGCATCTGAACTTTGCATAAATTTAAACGATCTTTATTTAAGCCAAACGGTTTTAAGCAAATCTAACGATTGAATGCGATAAGAATAACAAACAAAACGCTGTTCTCAAGCGCCGCTTTTCTGTCTCTTGTCTGACAGGCCAGCTGCTGAATGTTTTAGCATCTGCTTGGATTTCAAATCCAACCCTTTTCGTTTAACAGAATGAAAGGGCGTGATTCACTTTTGATATAAGTGAGCCCATTGCGTTGAACTTTAATTAAGTGAACCCATCACGTTGAACTTTAACTAAGTGAACCCATTACGTTGAACTTTAAGTAAGTGAACCCATTACAAAGTCGGGTGGCTTTGGCAACAACAGTGACGAAGCCTCGCGTACCACAGGCCGCTAATCACTTAAGAACAATTGCTAATCACCATCGACTTGACGGTCGTTCAACTTAACGGTCGTTCAAAACGCGACGGTTGTTCAAAACG
>CAYTUE010000087.1:2137-7917 GCA_964441085.1 uncultured Planctomycetaceae bacterium | reverse complement strand
ACTTAACGGTCGTTCAAAACGCGACGGTTGTTCAAAACGTGACTTAGGTCGCAAAGCGGTGCATCACGGGAAGGGCCGCATGCTTGAAAGTTTGGTTGGTGCAACGGGCGAAATCAGAGTTCGGTTTAGTTAGTCATCATGCTGGATTGAAGATGTGACGAGTCGCATGGTTGGCCGCTCAACTGAAAACTGCGACGATAGATTTCTTGGTTCGAACTTTTCAACACCATGTCGTAGTTGCCAGCAACCAAGCGATTTCCAATCGTGTAAAAGAAGTTGGTTCGCAGTGTTTCTCGGGTCACAATTTGACCGAATTGTTCAATGGTGCGCCCTTGTTCGTCTTCAATCAGGCATTCCACCCACATGTCTTCGTGAGGCGGGTTCAGATTGCATTGAGCAATAATCATTTCTCCAAATTCGAATTGCGAACGTCGATTCGCCAACTGATGTCCAATTGTGATCGTGCCCAAATCAAAGCTGAAGAACTTGTCCTTTTCACGCACATTCTGACTGTCGCTGCGAATCATTTCTTTGGCAACAGTGGAGTTCAGTTCGGTTAAAACGAAAGTCGGTTGGCCGTCTTTCAGGCCATACATATTCAGCTTGAGTTCGACTTCAACTGCAGCGATTGCACTGACACTTAATAGGCAGCCCCAAGCTGCAGAAGCGGGGAGCCAGCGAGGAACTGCGCTCAGCGTTCGGCCGGCAAGTCGCCCTGGCATTTCCATAAATCGTTGAATGTTCCAACGCTTTGCCCATGCTCGAACGATCAAATAATCTTGTTCGCTAAAGAACGCAAAGTAGCTGAAAATACAGACCAACGGAAAGATTCGCAGGCCCAATAGAACCCACGTGCCCAGATGGAACATCGCTCCAATGGCCAGTACGAAAATTCTTAAGCGAGGTCTCCAGACCAACACGGAAAACATGGTTTCCCAAAGCACGGTGATGTAGGCACTGAATAAAAGAATGGGCGACCACATCGCCATCCATTCTCCAATGGGATTGGAGTAATTCCAGTTGCTTAACATCCAGTATCTCATTTGCTCACCACTGAAGAATTCAGGAGTTTGAATCTTTGTGATGCCTGCTCCAAAATAAATGAAGGCAAACAAAATTTGCATCAGCCGAACGGGCCAAATGGGGAACGCTTTGGGCATCACGCTGAAACCCGATTGACGTCGCTTTTTCAGCCATGCATCCACAGACCAAACTTCGCCCGCATGCGACAAAGTCAGCAACAGCAGCATATGGTTGGCGATCACCGAATACTTGGTGAACGTGGAAATGGCGTCCAGGGGATTGAAGTATCCGTACAGCACTGTTGCGATGGCGAGTGACCATCGAGTTTGATAGCCGATCACACTGCAGGCTAAGCTAAACAGCATGATTCCATACAAAGGAATTGCGATGCTGGCGGGCAGCACAAACAGGACAGGGCCTTCGCCAAACAGTTCAAAAATTTGAGTTGACGTGCCATCTGCTGTAAACAGTTCTCGCACACGAGGGAGCCTGCCCCACATGGGAATCGCGGCAACCAGCGGTAGAAAAATCCGTGCCAACGCTGCTCCATAAGGCACTTCTTCGGCAAAGAAGAAATCATGCAGCGATTGACGAATCGATTTCGGGGTGGAAGTTTTCATCGTGGAAGCTCGATTGCAAATGATGCGAATCAGAAAGATGTGACTGTGTTGGCACGACAGTGTGGTTGGCACCAAAGCGGGTGCCAACGCAAGGTTTCATGGCTGGGCTTGTTGCTCCAAGCACACCGTTAATTTGTGTTAACAGAACTGGACATTGTCAGTGGCGACACAGATTGTTGTCGTCCCGAATTGGGTGTGTACAAAGGGCTGTATAAACTTGAAGCCTGACTTGCCTGTTGGCGAAGGCGAGGATTATCGTAGATACTGCTGAGCCGTTGCTTGGAATCCCACGTCGGATAGGCGGTCACCGTTTGGCCATCTTCCATAAAAATGGCTCGCAAATTGAAGTAGGACTGCTTGTCGTTTTCACGATCAAAGTAGTGTTGGTACAGCCGAGGAGGCATGTTGTACTGCTTGGGCCAAACTTCTTCGACCACGTAAACTTGGTCGATGGGTTCGTGTTTGGTACGACTTAAAATGTTGCGAATGTGTTTTGGCAACAGGTGATTCGTGTGGTCGTAGTGGATGCGAGACAGACTGCCGAAGGGATGAAATTCCCCCCACGGTTCCTTCACTTCGTAATACTTACCACTGGCACCTTGAGCGACGATGTGAGTTCGAGTGTCCCACGCCGACCAGCCACAAAACATGTCCCAAACGGCCCAATAACTGATGGTGTTTCCGTCTGTGCCAATCTTGAAAGCATGCGCGGCCGATCCCCACGAAAGGAAGCCGATGTAGCATAACATCACCACACACACGCACCGTTTTTTCCAAGTAAGCATCGTTCGCCTTCTCTGGCATTGAACTCACAAATCACGACTGATTTTGCAACGTCCTGTTGCTGTTTCAGGCAAATCGCTATTGAAACAATGTTTCAAGCACCGAATTTCCTTCATCAGTTCGTCAGGCAGAATCTTGCTACAGATTGCCTGATTGTGGGGCAGTTCTGCGTGTTTTGCCGATTTTTGTCAATGCCAGTTTGCCTCAGAATCACGTTGCGGTGATCGTAATTGCCCCGTTGGTTGACCTGTTCCACAAGCAGAAGTCAGCTGCGGGTTGAGATGCGGCTGACGGGAACGTTGACTGTGTCGCGTAAGGCTTTAAGCCGACCCGCTTCACATAAGCCAATCCGCTTCACAGCCGGAGTATGGGGCCGTGCCCGTGATGCCCCCAGCCCGTGGCGTCCATGCTCAGTGGTTGTGATTTCCAGATCAGCGTGGAACACCATGCACAAGCAGCGTATTGAGGGAGTGGGGGGCCACTTCAAGCTAAAAAACAAAAGCGAATGCGAATGCGAATGGAAATGCAACTCGTCAACCGCATTAAAGCTAGGCCACTTGAGCTGCTTCGGCGAGACTAATAGCGCGGTCGATTCTTGCCAGTGTTTCTTCTTTTCCGAGGAATTCCAATGTCGGAAACAGATCAGCTCCTTTGGTTTTTCCGGTGGTCGCAATTCGGAGTGCAGGGCCAATTTGGCCAAACTTAAGTTCCTTTTGCTCCACAAATCCGTTCACTGCGTCATGGAGAGTTTCCGCTTTGAATTCGTCGGCAGCAGCAAGCACAGATCGGAGTTCTCGTAGCAGATTCACAGCATCTGCAGACGCCACAAGTCGCTTCTGAAAATCTTTTTCGCTGTACGTTAACTGGTCGGCCGCCACGAAGAATTCGGGCATCGTCACAATGTCGCCGAATACTCGTAAGCGATCGGCAGTCAGTTCAATCACGTTTTTGACCAGCTGCTGAATTTGTGCATCAGCGTCGGCTGGAATCAACCCCGCTTTCTTCAAGAACGGAAGACAGCCTTCCACTTTTTCATCGGTTGATTGTTTGCCCATCCAATGAGCTTGAAAGTTCATGAGCTTGTCGGGATCTAATCCAGCGGCAGCTTTCACGACTCGATTTAAACTGAAGTTATCTTTGACCAGATCCAAAGACATGTTTTCTGTTTCGTCGTCCAAAGACCATCCCAGACGGCTGAGCGAATTCAAGACAGCGGATGGAAGAAAGCCGACTTCTCTGTAGTACGCGACCATCACAGGAGACAGTGCATCATCAGCGGCGTCGATGTTTAAAGCAGACAAGACCTCATCGCCCAGCTGAAACAGTTTTCGGAATGCAGGACTGTTGCGGTACTTGGCGATGTCTCGCTTACTTAACTTCTTTTTTCCGCCGGGAGCCGCCACGAAGGGGATATGCGCAAATTCTGGCAGATCATTTCCCAAGGCTTCGTGAATGAGCACTTGAGTGGGAGTGTTCGACAGATGCTCTTCGGCGCGAATCACGTGTGAAATCTTCAACTGACCATCGTCCACGGCGGTGGCAAAGTTGTACAGAGGAGACCCGTCGGCTCGGGCAATCACGGGGTCAACCATCAGCCCACAGTCCCATTCCACGTGTCCTCGCACATGATCGGTGATGGAGACCGTGCGGTGTCGAGGCACCAAAAATCTCACCACGTGAGCTTCACCGGCGTCCCGCTTTTGCTGAATTTCGTCTGCGGTGAGCTCCAGTGATGCTCGACTACTGATGTAGTTCTGTTTTTGCTTTTCAGCGGCTTCTCTTTGAGATCGAGTCTCTTCGGCGGGTTCGAAATCGTAGTAAGCGGCCTTGGAATCGATCAGGTGTTTCAAAGCGGCGTCATGCAGTGAGCGGCGTTCGGACTGATAGTACGGTCCGGAATCGCCTCCCACTTCTGGACCTTCGTCCCAGTCTAATCCCAGCCAGCGAAACGCATCTAAGATGGGGCCAAGAGCTTTTTCTGTGTTGCGTTCGGCGTCGGTATCGTCGATTCGCAGCACAAACTGGCCTCCGTTTTGCTTGGCCCACAGCCAGTTAAATAAAGCGGTTCTCATGCCACCAATATGCATATATCCGGTGGGGCTGGGGGCGAATCGAGTGCGAACAGTCATGTCAATTTTCGTTAGACCGAAGGAAATCAAGCGGCAGAACGCGGAATCGTACCTGCGAAGCGGTGTCCTGCAAGAGACGAAAACCGATGAAAGACACAGGTTCGCAAGGTCAGGTTCAGTCAGCCGCTGACAAGAGAATTTGTGAAACCAAAACCCAGAAGCGGTCGACGTGTCACGCCCAGAAGACAATAATGGGGCATGCAGACGCTTGTCTGGCTCATCTCGTTTTTATTCAGGGTTGATTTATGTCACTGCCGGTTGTTACTCCAGATGCAACAGATGTCTACGAAGATCCATTGGACCTGATGGACGAAATTGACGCCCTGAAAAAAGAAAAAGATGCCACCATTTTGGCTCACTTTTATGTGGATGGTGAAATTCAGGACATTGCCGACTTTACTGGTGACAGCCTGAAATTGGCGCGAGATGCCACTCAGGTGGAGACATCGACCATCGTGTTTAGCGGAGTCCACTTTATGGGCGAATCCGCAAAGATCATGAGTCCTGAAAAGCGCGTCTTAATTCCCGACATGCTGGCGGGCTGTTCTTTGGCAGAAAGCTGTCCTGCGGATCAACTGCGGATTTTTCAAGAACAGCTTCGCAGTCAAGATCGAGACTTCGAAACCGTTGCCTACATCAACACATCGGCAGCCGTGAAAAGCTTGTGCGACTGGATTGTCACCAGCGGCAATGCTCAAGAGATCATCGGGCGAGTTCCCAAAGGGAAAGAAATTCTGTTTGTTCCTGATCAACATTTGGGCCGTTATTTGATGGAAGTCACAGGCCGCAAAATGATTTTGTGGCCGGGTTCGTGCATGGTTCACGAAGTGTTCAGTATTCAAGATTTGATTCGAGCCAAACGGAACAATCCGGGCAGCCAAGTCATTGCTCACCCCGAATGCCCTCAGAACATTCTAGAAATCACAGACTTTATTGGCGGCACAGAAAAGCTTCGCCAATACGTGATGGCTGAAAAGGAACCAACCACCTATTTAGTGGCGACAGAAGCGGCCATGATTCACGCGTTCGAAAAATCGGCCCCTCAACACACCTTTGTTCCGGTTCCCGGAATCATTGCATCGACAGGAGAAACGTGTGCTTGTAATCGCTGTCCTCATATGGCCAGAAACACGCTTCAGAAAGTTCGAGACTGTTTGAAGAACGAAAGCCCTGAAGTGGTTTGGCAAGACTACTTCGAACAGGCTCGAGACGTACTAAACAAAAG
>CAYTUE010000087.1:0-2037 GCA_964441085.1 uncultured Planctomycetaceae bacterium | reverse complement strand
CTTGGCAAGCTGACGTTAGTTAAGGGAACTCGTTACGACTTTCGTTCCACGGCAGGGCTGGTGTATCTTCCCGGCAGTGCCGATGGGCATCGTTTAAAGCATGTTTTGAAGCATGCCAAAGACAATCCATCGAAACCTGTTCACGGTGTTTTTGATGGAGATCGAGACCAGATTTTGGAGTGGATTGATAAAGCCTATGTGATGGGGAAAAAAGGCGACAAAAACGCTCGCAAAGAATCTCAACGAGACCGCGTTGTTTACACGGCGAATTTAAACCAGCGCGTTGGCTATGTGGGTGGGCAAAAAGGAAAACGAAATAACAACAAGGAATGCCGTTATCTTCGGTTGGTCGTGGAAAACGGCAACGAAGTCATCACGGCCTACCCATCAGATCGCATGTAAAACTTTTCGGCCGAACTGATTCTCAGTTGTCTGGTGTGCTGTCGCAGGTTCCATTGCCTGGTTGGCTTTGCTGATTTTTTGCAGACATACTGCTGACTTCAGCAGACACGCTGCTGGTTTTAGCAGACATACAGCTGATTTTTAGCAGACACTCTGCGGGAATTTGTGGCGGCCGTCTGTTCTGGCAAAATCTGCCGGTTGCGTGTTTGGTGTTGCTGTGACTGGCAAGCTCGCCTTCCCGATTCTTTGGGAACGCGGCGGGCAATCGTCGATATCCTGCAAATGGCACAAACCGGTGCTGACGTGTGGTGCTGTTCCCGTCAGAATTTGCCTTCTTTCGCATTTCTCACCAGAAAACTGGGAACGAAGACAACGGAAAATTGGTGAACTGGACGATGAAGGTACTTCTGAGTGTTTTCAGGACTTCAACCTGTTCATTCAAAAGTGCACAACGATCTGATTGAAACGGAATCTGCCCACATCGTCATTCCGTTTGCAAAAGTGATTTCGTCCAAACAGTGATTTCGCCCAAAACAGTGATTCAGCCCCCCCGAAGCGACAAAGGAGACACGAATATGTCTGAAGAATTAAACAGCTCCAACGACAGCGATTTCGAAGAAATCTGCAGCGATGAAGTGGATCGAGTGGTTGAGATTCTGGATGGCCTGATCGAAAACAGCCAAAGTGAAAATATCAAGCACTTGTTAGAAGAAGCATCGAGCAACATCTACTATCTGGTTTACGAAGACGAAGAGCTCCCAGAATCTCTGGAACAAGCTGCGTAAGTTCGAGCCAATGGAATGCTGCTGGCGGCGATTTGAGCCCCCAGCATTCAAAAAACGCATTGATGCGATGATGTGCTGACGGGAACTGATTTCCTTTCAGCACTTTTTTTATGGGCTGCGATATCGAGTTTACCGCAGCAGTCGAATGTGTTTTGGGGTGAACTGTTTGGGTTTGCGCTTGGTTTCACCCAAGCTGGTGGCAAAAAATGCAGGAATTCGTTTTCTGGAATGAGAACCCTGCAAGACGGGCAGAAAATCAAGTGGCTGACTCTGGCTTCTGAGTCGATGTGCTACTAGACTCCCTCGCTCGAAGAAATTCGAACCTATTCATCAAACTTTGTGTCTGATGAATGAAGGCGGTCTGAATGAAGCCATCAGACAAAATGTCTTCTACAAAAAAAATCGGGGCGTAGCTCAGCCTGGCTAGAGCGCCTGCTTTGGGAGCAGGAGGTCGCATGTTCGAATCATGTCGCCCCGACTTTTCAAAACGCTGACCATTCTCAATTTGAGTGGTCAGCGTTTTTTCGTTAGGGGCGCAAAAGGAGGCGCAAAGCGTTTCCGGATTCGCCAAGAAGCCCGTCGATCACATCCACGATGTCGTTCCCGTTCGTGCGTTATGCAGTGCGAATATGTGTCGAGCGTTGTGCTGATCTGTTTGTGCCCCAGCGACTGGCTCACTACCGCCAATGGGACTCCGTTGTTCAGGCTGATCGTTGTGTACTATTGAGTTCGACCAGCCTTCGAAGTACCGTGATCTGCACGGCAAATGTCTGGTCCACATCGGGGGAGTATGCACCCTGACTTCCTTTAAATACGTCGTCTTTCATACCGCCGACACAGTGTCTTTCAT
>CAYTUE010000086.1:15406-16878 GCA_964441085.1 uncultured Planctomycetaceae bacterium | reverse complement strand
ATCACTCGCATCAATACGTAGACCGTTACCACCACCATTGGTTCCGTTGTTATTCAACTGAGTCAGTGCAGTGCCTGCCGTAATCAACACATCAGAAATACTCGTATCCTGTGTGACGATGCGAATTCCATCTCGACCGTTATCACTAAAGCCACTGTTTCCAGCTGTGCTGACAGCAGCATGAGCAGCTGATGAGCCAGCAGACTGATTACTTGTGATTTCAACCAAAGCTCTCGTATTATCTTGAGTCAGAAGGCTCAACCCATCGATTGCATTTCCAGTTGATGTCGTCCCATTAAAGACCGATGGAATTCCGAGTACTGATTCACCGAATTCAGAAGTTTCAGTCGTTTGAATAAAGATTCCGTTCAGACCGTTATTAGAGGTTACATTTCCATCCCCATTGGCGAGCAGTTGACTGTCACCGCGAGTTCGAAATCGTATTCCGTTGTCATCATTGGTGCTGAAGTCACTGTTAGCAACATTGATGGTATTGATCGTACCACTCAATGGTTGATTTGGATCGTTTCTGTTGTTTCCTTGAGTCTCAACATCCAAACCGTCTCCCGCATTTCCAGTTGATGTGACACTGTTGATATTCGCCAGAACCAAAGCCGAATCAGCTCGACGAATACCAATTCCGTCACCATCCAGTAGCGGGGCTGCACCATCAATTGTGCCCGTAATCAGTTGATTTTCAATATCCAAATTGATCAACGAAGTCCCCGTTGCATTCACTCCGATACCAACATCTGAGTTACCAGAGATCGTATTGGTCTGAGTATCTGTACCACCAATCGTCAGATTGACAATGTTGTTTTCTGGCACAGCAGGAAGGGCGGGTGGAGCATTATTGGTTCCAGTCAGATCCGCAAAGATACCGCCACCACCGTTCGTTGAAATATCGTTCCCCTGAATGATGGCACTAATCTCAGACGTGGTCGTTGCTGAAGCATTGGAAGAAATCAGGACACCAGCCCCCACATTATCAGTGATTGTGTTGCCCGTGATCATGCGGTTGCTTGCTGCATTTCCAAAATCAACCGTACCACCATTTTCGGTAATCAACGCGATACCGTTGCCACCATTCTGTTGAAGTTGATTGTTGACTGCGGCACCAAAGATACTTCCATCGTCTTGGGCGAGAGCTCGAATACCGTCTAACCCATTGTTGTTGATTGTATTGCCTTGGCCAAAGGTACCACCTTGAAGGGTATTGATTCCAGTTCCACCAATCCCGTCTGCAGTAATGCTTGTGTTCGAACCGTTAGCGACAAGGTCAACACCCCGACCACCATTGCCAGTGATTGTGTTTGTCTGAATCGTAAGGCCTTCAGCCACAGCGTCTTCAGACACACGCACAGATATTCCACCACCAGTATTGTTGGTGATTGTATTGTTTGTGAAGGTTGACGGCAAAAGGCGAGCACTGCTGTTAGCAGTCACCAAAATTCCTTCACCTGAAGTGAGAG
>CAYTUE010000086.1:11046-15306 GCA_964441085.1 uncultured Planctomycetaceae bacterium | reverse complement strand
TCTTGAAGGTCAACCAAGATTCCACCGCCTTGGTTCCCGATCAATTCGTTCCCCAAAGCCCCCGTCGGTCCCCCGATGTCGAATTCACCAATGGAATCGTCTTCACCAACAATACAGATTCCTGCCAAAAGATTGTTATTAAAGGTGTTACTCACGATACCCAAGTCGAGTAGGTTGTTACCGCCCACTTCCGTGGCGTCGGCCACACCATCGCCATTGGCATCTTCGCTGATCGCAAAGAAGCGACCACCATTGATGTAGTTCAAAAAGGCACCATTGACACCGTTGTCACTAAAATTGTTGCCTCGAAGACTTCGTAAGTTGAACAATGCGTCGTCTGACTGAGCAAAGAATCCGTTGCCCGTGTTTCCAGTAGAAGTGTTGTTTTCTGCAACCAAGCCAACTTCAGCACCAACTTCCGTAAGAACGGCGATACCATCACCGCTGTTGGTCACAATGTTGTCCAGAATTCCTGTCGGTTGTATGGCAGCATTACCAATTCCGTTGAAGCCTGTTGTATTATCCGCATTCAGAATCGATCCCTGAGTCGCAGTCACTTGGATCCCTGTCGTCGCGGTACCATTCACTGTATTTTCTTGAACCAACAGGTTCGTCACAGAATTGTTCTCAGTTGAAATCACCAAACCACCCTGACTGATGCCAGCGAATCCAATCACATTATTTCTGGCGATTTCAATGTCGCCGGAAACTTCCTGCAGATTGACAGCGTTCACAGTATTCGTAAAGGTGTTGTCTAGGATACTCGCATCTGTAATGGGTGAGTCACTGGTGATACCATCGCCAAACGCTGTGCCTGTTGCATTGGAACCATCAATTCGGAATCCTTGAACAGTATTGTGACTCGCAAGCTGAATCACACTATCGCCGGGCTGATTGGTCGAATTGCTAATCAGCGGCCCCAACCCAGTTGGAGTCGGTGTTCCAGAGATCACAAAATCGACTCCGTTATCATCTGTGAACAGATTGAAGTCGACGTTACTTGAAACCAACTGCTGGAAATCAAACAGTTGAAGACCACCATCTACTGATAAGTCGGTCCCCGAATCATCTGCATTCGGAACAACAAAAATTGTGTCAATCAATGGATCATTGTTAACAGCAAAAAGCTGCAGGCTTCCAAACGGATCTTCTAAAGTTCCTGTTCCGGCTTCCGTTCTGTTCGGGTCAACATAGGCCAAACGGAAATCACGATTGGTTTTAGAATTCACAATCGCTTGGAGGCCACTCACAGCGTCGATGTTCGTATGAATTCGAGCACTTCGTCCCACAGGATCTGCCAAGCGGCTACGAACAGACCGTCGTGGCTGGAAAATCGCTCGTTGTCGGTAGCTTGGAATGTCGTAAGAAACACTGACGTAGGCGTTTGCCCCAAATGTATCGTCGTCTGTATAGCGGAAGTTGGCAGTCACCGAATCACTAATCAACGCTTCAACTCGAGCTGAAACACCAACCGTGCTAAATCCAGTGTCGTTGTCCAAATAGTAGGCTCCAACGTAACCATTGATTCCCCGACGCCCCAGCACCGGGAGCGGCCCACCTGTTTCAGCATCGAAACCGGAATAAGCATTTTCGCGGACTTGGTTACGAACCTGAAAGGCTCCGTTTCCGCTTAGAACCAATTCGCCAATCGAACTGTCTGAAACCAAGAAAGTATCGTCGCCACTCACGTAGTAGCCGTTGGCTCGAAAATCAAGAAACCGCCCAAGCGATTCGATACCGAAGCCCAGACGTTGCCAGTCTTCATTTCCTTGACCATCGTCCAAGTCGAAGTAGGCGTTCCAACCAAAGACACGATCACGTGATTCGTCATAACGTCTAAAGATCGCACCGAAGTTGTAGGCGTAGTTTCCTCGGTTCGTCACCGAAGCGGCAAGATCCGCTGTCAAAACAGAGACTCCGGGCTCCAAGTGGTAGGGCAACCGAACGCTCGCTCGATGAAAGGCATCGCTAAACCCAAGACCATCTTCGAAGTTTGATTCAAAGGACACACTTGGACCAAACAAGTGATTTTCCGGAGCAATCAAACGCCCCAATACAGGAGCTTCCGTCACTCCGCCACTCGGTTGAAAGTACGGATCGTATGCGGATGGACTCACAAAGTTGCCATTCACAGACGCCGCCCCTTCCGTCACAGCAACGTTTGATGACGGTGGAACAGGAGGAGCTAAGTCGACCATCGATGCGGTGCCAGCATCTGAAGCTGCACCTCCTGACGCTGAGTCAGAAGTATCCACAGGAACCTCACGAGCCGGAGGCACGGGAGGAACAGGGGGACTACCCTGTTGACCAGCTGTTAAGCGAACAACACCAGGTTGATCACCCACAGATACGCTGGCAGCTGTGAACAAGGCACAGCTGCTAGCAGCCAGACATAAAGAAGCAAAGACGCGTTTCGTATTCATCGATTGTTTCCGATCGATCCGTAAAGGCAGACTATACCGGTTGCTCCGGTACTATCGGTTATCCAATCAATCGGAATATGCTGGTCGTTCTGTTCAGTTAAAATGTAACGGTTATGCGAATCCTTCGGGATTTGTCGATTCCGCAGCACCTCGAGATCGACAGAAGAACAGTACGAAACACCAACGTTTTGTGATTTAAAGCCACCTGGTTGCCACCGCGCATGAAAAAAGCTGCAGACATCGAAGCGACATCGGCAGCTTTTGCGTGTTTCTGAATGCTGGTGAGATTTGCCAGAGCATCACCGGCAAACCATCCTCAGTCATTGGCAACCCACTCTATAAAGACCAGCCTTCACGATACTTGCGAGCAATGTACTGATTGACTTCTGGTATGTTGGTGCTCTTTAAATTCTTGGCATCCCACTGAATCCGGCTCCCCTCCTTTGACCGTATCGCGAGATTGCCCACAAGAATGGTTTCAGTCAGGCGACCAGCATAGCCAAAGTTTGACATTGTTCCGGGAGAGTACTCACCCATGCAGGTTTGAACAAATTCCCATTTCTGTCGCTGATCAGCGTCGGCTTTATGAGAAATACGAGGCAACGTTTGTTCAGGCAGCTTGAAGTCTTGATACTTCCCTTCAGGCAGTAAATCGTACTTGGCACCATAGTCGTTGCCAGAAAACAGGTTCCCTTTGCTTCCAATCACCATGGCTCCGCTCGTCTTACGTCCCCCTTCTTTTTGTCGAGCCACCCTTCTTTTGAAGCTCTCCGGAAGCTGCTCCAGAATTCGATCTTCAGGAAGGTTTCCTCCGTCATACCAGTAAAACTTGCATGGAGGCAGACCTTCGCGTTCCGGAAACTCGAACATCAAAACACTGGCGGAAGGGTAGGTTTCCCCTTCAAACAAGCCGGGGTTCTTCACTGCCGTGACTGCGATGGGATCCCACAGCTTTAACGCCATCACAGGCATATTGGTTGTATGACAGGCCATATCACCCAATGCGCCTGTGCCGAAATCAACCCAGCCACGCCAATTGAAGCCGTGATAAACACCTTGCTTATAAGGACGCATTGCTGCTGGACCAATCCACGCATCCCAGTTCAAGTCATCTGGCACCTGATCAGCACCGTCTGGACGCCCTAAACCTTGAGGCCAAACAGGACGATTTGTCCAGATGTGAACTTCGCTGACATCGCCAATTGCTCCCGACTGAATCACTTCAACAGCCTCTCGAAGACCGTCTTCTGCCGTTCCTTGGTTGCCCATCTGAGTCACAACACCTGTTTCTGCTGCAACTTGCCGCATCAGGCGAGCTTCTTTGATCGACCATGTCAAAGGCTTCTGACAATAGACATGCTTCCCCATTTTCATGGCCTTCATAGCAGCCACGGCGTGAGTATGGTCGGGCGTGCTCACGGTCACAATGTCCACTTTGTCACCCAAAGACTCCAGCATCTCACGAAAGTCTGTGAACTTGGCAGCATCCGGAAATTCTCGCTGCTTCTTGGTTAACGTCCTTCCATCAACGTCACACAAACCCGCAATCGAAACTCCTTGCTTGGCAATATGGCTGGTATCACTGCCCCCTTTGCCTCCCACTCCGATACAGGCGGCACTTAATCCCTGCAAAGCAGATGGGTTGGCCTTTAAGCTGGTTTGCCCTCCTACCCAAAATGCAGTTCCGAGGGCAGCTGAAGTCCCCATAAAACGACGACGACTTGTGTTTTTTGACATCACGCAGAATTCCTTTTGAAGCAGAATGAGGCAGGAAAAGTAAAGGAGAAGGAAAAACTGTCAGCCACCTCAGACATCACATCGTCTGACTTTCATCAGT
>CAYTUE010000086.1:4511-10946 GCA_964441085.1 uncultured Planctomycetaceae bacterium | reverse complement strand
ACATCAGCCTAAAAAAGACAACACCAAAGTCACACCCTCAGGAAAAAATAATTCGACATGTCGTATCGCTCGCCCCCCGAATCACAAAGTCGTGTGTCGATTTAACAGGACGTTGCTTATCGCAGCAGAAGCGACGTATCAATTTCGATGAAGCGAGATGCCGCTCGAATCAGCGAGTTGGCCGTCAACTTTTCTGCCCCGTAAACTTCCACATCAACGTTGTGGACCTGCCGAAGTTTCGTCGCAAGCAAGTCGAAATCTCCATCACCAGACGCAAGGACGGCCACGTCAATCTCACCTGCGTGTTCGATCATGTCTAGAGTGATTCCAACGTCCCAATCCCCCTTAGCCGAACCGTCTCGACGTTGAATGAATGGCTTCAATTTCACTTCGAAGCCAATGGATTCCAGAATCTGTTGGAAGTTTCTTTGCTTCGGATCACCACGGTCGATGGCATACGCATAAGCTTTCACCACCTCGCGGTTGGCCGTCACTTGGTCCCAAAACGCGGTGTAGTTGAAATGACAGCCAAAAGTTTCCTTGACTGTGTAATAGATGTTTTGCACATCAACAAAAATTGCGGCCTTTTCCATGCAGCAGATGATAACGGATCAACACGCTCTTCGCTTCATAGCTGCAATTCCATCTCCGTCCCCCTCTCTCCGTCGAGCTTGCCTCACCGAAACCGCTATACTGGTGGACGCTCCCTGAAGCGCGCCGCATACGTAACAAGCGAACCCCAAAAGAGTTCGAAGCATTTGAGCACAACGTGAAGCATTGAGGCCAATCCCCGAGATGCGCGACACGGACACGGACACGGACAAAAAATTCTCCATAGGCGATGAGAGATCGTGAGGATCTGAGCACCAGAACATGGGTCACGGCAATCCAGATTAAGTTCGACTTGATTGAACCGAAGACTGTCGAACGGTGCTTGTTTTGAATATCCTTTTCGCACTCCTTGAAGCCTGCAAAGCTGAAGGATGAACTTCTTTGGCCAGCTCTCAAAACGAATTCGGTACAAAGCCAATTCAACCTCCCTCTCGTCGCTTAACCTCGCCTTCCACTTCAAAACCACTTGAAATTTTCACCATGATTCAATTTCACTCACATCGGTTTCTCTGCCTGCTGATGGGCTTTTCATGCGTACTGAACTTCGGATGCAGCGACAACAATCGACACAAGGACGTGGGTGAAAAGAAAGCTCCCAAAGCCAGTCAATCGCTTCCCGATGACAGCGAATCGATTGAAAAGCTAAAGGCGGCTGGATTTCAACTCACCGAAGACAAAAATGGACTCATCACGGCTGCCACCATCAATAGTGACACCGATATTTCAGAGTCGTTTCGCTATCTTACTGGTGTTCCCAACCTGACTTCACTTGGTTTTTCGGGGCCAGGAATAAACGATCAAGGGATGGAAGTGCTGAAAAAGCTGACTCAACTGGTTCGATTAAATCTCAGTGATTCTGCCATTTCAGATGCCACATTGGCCTTCTTAAAACCTCTCCAACAACTGCAAGTGATCAGCCTGAGACGAACGGCAGTCACAGACGATGGCTTGGCGATGCTTTGCCACCTTCCTCGCGTGCGAGCGATTGATTTACGTAACAGCAACATTGCTGATGCGGGAATGATTCATCTTGGCAAACTGAAGTCTTTGACTGACTTACAGTTAGAAAAGTCGAAAGTCACAGATGCTGGAATTCGTGAACTCGCAGGACTGCAGTTAAAGGGAATCAATTTCAACTACTGCACAACCATTTCAGATGCATCCATGAAAGTTTTGGGAAGCATGCCAACGCTGGAAAATATTCAACTCGATTACACAAAGATCACAGATGTCGGCATGGCTGAAATCAAAAGCTTAGCAAAACTAAAACGGCTAAGAATCCGAGGCTGCGATGTCACCGGACAAGGAATTGAACACCTGAAAGATCTCACCAATCTCCAGCGACTTGAATTACGAGACACATCGTTAGACGACACGGGGCTTGCCGTCATTAGCAACCTGCCCAATGTGGAATTCCTAGATATCAGCGAGTGCCGATTGGTGTCATCAGCAGGAATCAAGTTGATCGGAAAGCTCACTCGACTAAAACTGCTTGGATTGTGGGAAACAGAACTCAATGATGACGCTCTGAACGCCATGGAAAACTTAACCGTTGTCGAAGACTTAAACCTAAAGGCAACAGCGATCACAGACCAGTGCGTCAACACACTGCTTAAGATGAAAGCGTTAAAGAAGTTGAATCTTGCTGGAACAAACCTGACTGACGAAGGATTTTTGCCGCTGGCTGAACTTCCTCATTTGATCGAACTGAATGTCGCCAATACAGAGATCGGCTACGACGTCATTGATCAGCTTGCGGAAAAAGAAGGGCTAACGGTTGTGGAATACGAAAACTAGTCCTCCACAAACTTCATGCCGCACTCTTCACAAAACAGAACTTCTTTGCACTCACACATCACGATCGATTCGAACATGACCAACGACACATCTTCACGTCCCAATAGCGAAGCGGCCTTCCAAGATGCTCAGCAGCTGATTCCAGGTGGAGTAAACAGTCCGGCTCGAGCATTCGGGGCTGTCGGCGGCACGCCTCCTTTCATGCAAAAAGGGCAGGGCCCCTTTCTGTTTGACATCGATAACAATCGATACATCGACTACATCTGTTCTTGGGGCCCGCACATTCTGGGACACCAACATCCTGCCGTCATGGCCGCCATCCACGCAGCATTGGAAACGGGCACAAGCTTTGGAGCTCCCACGCTTGCGGAATCAGAACTCGCAAAAATCGTCATCGACTTGGTTCCGTCCGTGGAAAAAGTTCGAATGGTGAACAGTGGAACAGAAGCCACCATGTCGGCCATTCGAATTGCTCGAGGCTTCACCAATCGCAACTTAATTATCAAATTCACCGGCTGCTATCACGGACATGTTGATAGCTTGCTTGTCCAAGCAGGCAGTGCAGCGCTGACACTGGGAAGCCCTTCAAGTCCGGGAATCCCTGAAGGCTGTACCAAAGACACATTGGTGCTGCCTTACAACGACTGCGATGCCATTCAAACGGCTTTTCAAGAACATGGAAACGAACTGGCCGCCGTAATCTTGGAGCCAATCTGCGGAAACATGGGATGCGTGGTCCCAACAGATGAATTTTTGCAGCTGCTTCGGTCAAGTTGCACAGACCATGGCACCGTTTTAATTTTTGACGAAGTCATGACAGGCTTTCGAGTCGCGATGAAGTGTGCTCAAAGCCGACTCGGAATCACTCCCGATATGACGACTCTGGGAAAAATTCTGGGGGGAGGAATGCCTGTGGGAGCATACGGTGGTCGAGCGGACATTATGAACTCCGTATCTCCTGTCGGGGCCGTGTATCAAGCGGGAACGTTGTCTGGCAATCCGGTGGCAATGGCCAGCGGTATTGCCACCTTAAAACAGCTAATGCAAGACGATCCTTATCCTCAGCTGGAAGAGCGAGCTACCGAATTAGAACGCGGCTTCCTTGATGCTGCAGCGGCTGCAGGAATCGCCGTCCAGACAAACCGAGTCGGCAGTATGTTGACATTATTCTTTACTGAGACGCCGGTCACAGATTTTGAAACAGCCACCGCGTCGGATACGCAGCGTTTCGGTAAGTGGTTCCACGGAATGCTAGATCGAGGCATCTATTTGCCATGCAGCCAATACGAAGCCCTGTTCCTTTCGACTCAACATTCCAAAGAACTCATTGATGAAACCATCGCTGCTGCGTACGAGGTCATGCCAACGTTGAAAGCATAGTTTGGCAACAACAAACCAGTCAAAGGGGCATAATCAAAGACAACCAGCTCCATCAGACGCCCCAAATCACAAGATCACAAGATCACAAGATCACCGAATGGTTGTGTGCGCAGCCAACGACTTTCAGCCACTGACTTTCTCTGAACATTTGTTTGAGGCAAAATTCGGACATGAAAATTTTAACGCAACTGATGGTCATCTTGCTGTGCTTTGGATCTGTATTCAGCACACTGTTTGCACAGCAACCGAATCGAGGTCTTGTGCTCAAAACAGAATCGGCCAGTCCCGGCTATACTTTGATTGCGCCATTTGGAGGTCAATCCACCTACTTGATTGACCTCGATGGCAAGGTCGTTCACCAATGGACGACCAACCGAAAACCGTCTCAAGCCGCCTATCTTTTAGACGATGGAAGCCTGCTGCGCACCTACAAAGTCGCCAACAAAGTCTTTGATATCCCTGGAGGCCCAGCCGGCGGAATTCAAAAGTTTGACTGGAATGGCAAACTGGTATGGGACTTCCAAATCAACAGCGATGTCATGATGTCTCATCACGACATCGAACCGCTTTCCAATGGCAACGTCTTAGTTGTGGCGTGGGAACGCAAAACCATGCAGCAAGCCATTGAAGCGGGGCGAGATCCCGAAAAGTTAGTGGATGGCTGCCTCTGGCCCGAAACCATTTTAGAGCTGAAGCCGAATGGCCTGAACGACGCAAAGATTGTCTGGCGATGGAACGTGTGGGATCATTTGATTCAGTCGCACGATCAAACAAAAAACAACTTTGGAAGTCCTGATCAACACCGCGAAAAAATTGATCTCAACTACATCGATCGTCCCATCGCCGATTGGATTCATTGCAATTCCATCGACTACAACCCACAGCTAGACCAAATCATGCTCTGTGGACGCACGTTCGATGAAATCTGGGTCATTGATCATAGTACGACGACAGCTGAAGCGGCCACAGGAAAAGGAGGCCGAACAGGGCAGGGCGGCGACTTACTCTTTCGCTGGGGCAACCCATTCACCTACTTTGCTGGCACACCGTTCGATCAAAAACTATTCGGACAACATGACCCTCATTGGATCCCTCAAGGGCTGCCTGGAGCAGGTCGAGTGCTCGTGTTCAACAACGGAAGCGATCGAGATGAACGACCGTTTTCAACAGTCGACGAACTTCAACTGAAAGTCGATTCGACTGGGCGTTATCCCTATGAACCCGAAGAACCTTTTGGCCCAGACAAACTGACATGGCGATACGAAGCTGGTAACACGTTGTATTCGCAGCGAGTATCAGGATCTCAACGACTCCCCAACGGCAACACTTTGATCTGCGAAGGTGAAACGGGGCGAGTTTTCGAAGTATCTCAAGCAGGAAAAATTGTCTGGGATTACGAAAATACGCTCGGACAACCGGCCGATGGACAACAGCCAAATTCCGGTCGATCTTTGGGTGGTGTGGCCATGTTTCGGGCCAACCGATACCCCATGGACCACCCTGCTTTCGCTGACCGACAACTGAAGCCGAAAGAGTAAGCGGAAACGAAAGGAAGGGTGGGTACCAATCCCTCACTGACGCATCGGGTTCCCTTTTTTAACAGCCTGCTGAATCCGTCAACTTCCGGACAGGTCGGTCATTCGGCCTGACGCGAGTCGGTTTTGAAAATCTTGCTGAGTATTTGAGCAGGGAAATTTTTCTGTCGGAATCTGCAGCCCTAAAAATTGACAAAGCGGCTTCCAACCTTCCGAAATATCCATCACCAGCAAACGATCTGACGGAACAGCCATGCGAATCTGGCGAGAATAATCTTGCAGCTTTTCGATCGCGAATTTCTTTTCTGCAAATCGGCCCTCAAAGAGTCCGTCGAGAATCAAAGTCTTGGCCATGACCTGCACATCTCGATATTCATCAGCCGATTTTTCGGGCTGAATCATGGCCTGAAAAACAGTGTTGTGAAAGCTCGTGTACCAAGCTTCCGGATCACGTTCTGTCAAGATATAGCTGGCATCGGGATACTCGTTCAGGAGTGGCTTCCAAAATCCACTGGCCGGGCAATCTGTTGTACTTTGAAATTCACGAAACACAGATCCCCAATCAATCGAATTGAATGATGCATCTGTTGCCTGCTTTTGCCATGCATCCAGCCAAAATGCAGCATCAGCCGGGCGGTGAAACACTTCGATCATATGATAGCAGGGCCCCAAGCCAAGCATTTCCAATGCGTGCTTCAACGACATTGTGCCTGTTCGAGGAAAGCCAAATCCAATGACCTTCAATGTGTTTTCGATCGACATACAAAAACGTTTCACCAGAAATTCGTGCAAGACAGCCTTCAATCAGACCACACACTAACGAGTCTTCAGAAATCAGAAAACGATTCAAAAAAAATGGCTGACAGCGAAAATACGAATCGATGATTCAGGCACGGTCTGCATACACTACCATCAAGCAGAACAAGGTCGATTTCGTTTGGGCCATGTTTCTCTCCTTTCGCAGTCAACCATCGAGGCCGTGTGATGATCTCATTCAGTAAACGTCCTGAGTTTTACCACGTCATCTTTCTATTTGCTGTTTCAACAATTTTGATTCAGCAGCCTGTCATTGCCGGACTTGGTATTGCCGGGCCTGGCATTGCCGGGCCTG
>CAYTUE010000086.1:0-4411 GCA_964441085.1 uncultured Planctomycetaceae bacterium | reverse complement strand
CAGCAGCCTGTCATTGCCGGACTTGGTATTGCCGGGCCTGGCATTGCCGGGCCTGTCGTTCAAGAAGAATCTGCGTTTGCGAAACGAATGATGACCATGGATCGCAATAAGGACGGCTTTCTCACAACAGACGAAGTACCAAAAACTTTGCTGAAGGGCATCGCAGCGGCGGATCGAAATCAAGATGGCAAATGGACGGTCACAGAACTCTCGTCGGTCGCTGAACAAGCGATTCAAAATCGAGCCAAAGAATCAGCGTCTGTCGAAGGTGTTCAGCACACTGGACGTGCCCAAACCAGAACAAGGCGGACCGGACGTGGCCCAGCTCGACCAACATCAGGAGTAGGCAGCCCACTGGATGCAGCTCAAATTCTAAAATTTGCTCTGACATTTGATCTCAACAAAGACGGAGCACTCAGTCATGACGAACTACGCAAATATGCGTCGGCTTTGGCGATCCGACGGTCTCGATCACGGCAGCAACGACAAGCCGAATCGCCAAGCCCTACTGGTGCAAACAGTTCGGCCAAAGATTTCCGAGCCATTCCATTGCCCGAAACTCCCGATCGACCGGGGCCTGCAAAAGAAGCAGCCGGCCTGAAATCCAAGTCGAAATCAGGGGGCAGTGACCCATTCGGCTCGGATAATGGCCACTAGGACGACGTCGACCGAAAACGTTCAATATGAGCAATCTTACATCCATGGCGCAGTCGGCAAGGCGGCATATCTTGGAGTCTCTCACCCGAATCTGGTGAACAGTTTGGCAATCTGGCGTAGATTCTAGGGATCACAACAAAAGTTCGGCTCCGAGTCACTTTAATGGTGCGAATAGGTACAACTGCGGTACGATCTCAGAGGAATTTCCCCCAAGGATCAATTCAGATACGTTCCATATCTGTGGAATCAGCTGATTCCAGATTGTGTTTTGCAGGTCACAAAAACCGCCGTGAAGCAAGTGTTTCTTTGTCTCTAAAGATCCATCAGCCCACATTCACAATGTGACCTATATTAGATTTACGCCCAAAGTGAATTTTGAGGGGCCAGCCTGAATTCACATCACACTCCCCCAAACTTGATTACAAATCACACGTAACATGAGTACCGATTTACTGCTGGAAAAACCCTCAAACGCCCCTCTGAACGACACCGATCTTTCAGACATTGTTTCAGGCTATTCCGAACAACTGCCTCAAACAGAATGGTTGAAACAGCTGAAACTTCAGCAGCCACGTGAAAATTTACAATGTCTGCCACTGAGCACACGTGTTAGTAAACGTGTCCTAGACATCATTGTTGCTTCGGGCCTCCTGATTTTGTGCGGCCCAATCATGATCACTGCGGCCATTCTGGTGAAACTCACTTCACCAGGAAACACGATTTACTCGCAGGTCCGAATCGGACTCAATCTTCGTAAGAAGAAAAAGACCGACCGCCGCGTGTCTACAGAAAACCTTCCTCAAGGTACCGAGGAACGTCGTGGGAAAGGGCGAGATCGCCGTGGTAGTGCCAACTATGGGCGACCATTCACCATGTATAAATTTCGAACCATGCGAAATGATGCAGAGAAAAAAGGTGCTCAGTTCGCACAAGCTGGTGATCCTCGAGTCACAACATTTGGACGTTTCTTTCGCCGCACTCGAATCGATGAACTCCCACAGCTTTGGAATGTGCTGAAAGGCGACATGTCCATGGTGGGGCCTCGACCAGAACGTCCAGAGTTCATGGAAAATCTCTCTGAACAAATCCCGAACTACGTGAATCGTCTCGGTCTAAAACCTGGCATCACCGGTATGGCTCAAGTCGTTAACGGTTACGATAACGAACTCGAAGGCTTCAAGCGCAAAGTTGCCTACGACCTGCTGTATCTGAAGAACTGCTGCCTGATCAACGATCTTAAGATTCTGTTTCGGACAGTACGAGTTGTCATCACGGGCCAAGGTGCTTTGTAGAAGCTCGTGTGCTGTATCAGTACACCACGGTTATCAGCACACCACGGTTGAAGAAAACGATTAAAGAAATTTGATCCAGCACAAAAGCGTGAGTCGCACCAGCGACTCACGCTTTTTTTGTGCCGCCAGTGGTGTAAAAAACGACACGTACTCAGGCCGCCGTGCTGTAAAACTAGGTAGCGTAGGGCAAATCAATGATGTCCTGTCGCAAAATCCGCTTTGTGGCTTTCAAAGCGGATATCACAGAGTCGCTCCACGCTTGGCGATTCGTAATCATCTGTCGAATGGACAACGCCCCACGAAGACAACTGAATGGACATTTGTCCGTTTAAACGCTAAGAAAACCATTCATTGCCAGTTTGTCGCAACCATTCAGCACGTCACGGGCAATACAAAATCTGGTCAACACATCCTTCGTGAACCTTCCGGATGATGTTTCGCATCGCCGTCAATCATTTCCTATCAGCCCAACGCAGATCAACGGAGCTTCCCCACAGATGAGTGAAAACGCCAACATCAAGAGTGTTTTAAACGAAACTCGCACCTTTGCTCCTCCCGCCACGTTTCAGGCTCAGGCCAATATCGGAAGCCAAGAAGAATACGATCGGCTATGGAATCAAGCCAAAGACAAGCCCGCTGAATTCTGGGGAGAAATGGCTGAAAACCTCGATTGGTTTCAAAAGTGGGATACCGTCATGGACGGTGAAATGCCCAACACAAAATGGTTCACTGGTGGAAAAATCAATGTCAGCCACAACTGTCTTGATCGTCATTTAGAAACCGAACGACGCAACAAAGCGGCTTTAATTTGGGAAGGCGAACCGGGTGACACTCGAGTCCTCAGGTATCAGGACTTACATCGAGAAGTCTGCAAGTTCGCCAATGTTATGAAGACTCTGGGAGTCGAATCGGGCGATCGAGTCACATTGTACATGCCCATGATTCCGGAACTGGCAATCGCGATGTTAGCGTGTACTCGAATCGGAGCCGTTCACTCCATCATTTTTGGTGGCTTCAGCGCCGACGCCATTGCCGACCGTAACAATGATGCTCAGGCCAAACTGGTTGTCACTTCCGATGGAGGATGGCGACGAGGAAAAGAAATTCCTTTAAAAGCCACCGTGGACAGCGCGATGGATAACTCGCCCAGCGTCGAAAAAGTCGTCGTGGTCCAGCGGACGTGCGGTGATGTCGATATGGTGCCTGATCGAGATCTGTGGTGGCACGATCTGATGCAAGATGCATCCACAGAATGCGAAGCCGAACAGTTGGACAGTGAACATCCCTTGTTCATTCTTTACACATCGGGCAGCACTGGCAAACCCAAGGGAGTCCTGCATACATCAGCGGGTTACCTGCTGGGAGCCATGATGACCTCACAGTGGGTTTTCGACCTCAAAGAAAACGACACATACTGGTGTACGGCAGACATCGGTTGGATCACTGGACACAGCTATATTTGTTACGGCCCACTGGCAAACGGTGCATCAATTGTGATGTACGAAGGGGCTCCCAACTGGCCAGACGAAGGCCGCTTCTGGGAAATCATCGAAAAATACGACGTGAGTATCTTTTATACAGCTCCTACTGCGATTCGAGCCTTCATGAAGTGGGGCGACAAATGGCCCGAACAACACGACCTATCCAGCCTTCGCCTGTTAGGAACCGTGGGTGAACCCATTAACCCTGAAGCATGGATGTGGTACCACCAAGTCATCGGTCAGGAACGCTGTCCCATTGTGGATACTTGGTGGCAGACAGAAACGGGGGGCATCATGATCTCTCCTTTACCTGGCATCACGTCAACCAAGCCTGGCAGTTGTGCTCATCCATTGCCAGGAGTCGTCCCCGCCATCGTGAATGAATCTGGAGACCCACTGGAAGCCAACGAAGGCGGCTTGCTTGTGATGACTCAACCGTGGCCTCACATGCTGCGAACTCTTTATGGAGACCACGAACGTTTTGTCGACACGTACTTTTCAAAAATCGACACCTGCTACTTTGCTGGCGATGGTGCCAGAATCGATGAAGATGGATACGTTTGGATTTTAGGTCGAGTTGACGATGTCATTAATGTTTCTGGCCATCGTTTAAGCACCATGGAAGTCGAAAGCACCTTGGCGTCTCACCCTCGAGTCACCGAAGCGGCTGTCGTCGGCTTTCCTCATGAAATCAAAGGCGAAGGAATTTGCTGCTTTGTGACTTTAGCTGTCGAAGAAGATTCTGAAGAACTGAAAAAAGAACTGATTCAACACGTTCGCAAGCATATTGGAGCACTCGCAACTCCAGATCAAATCCGTTTTGCCACCACGTTGCCGAAGACTCGCAGTGGAAAAATCATGAGACGGCTACTGCGAGACATCGCCGCAGGACGCGAATCGACTCAGGACACAACCACTCTAGAAGACTACACCGTCCTCGCCAAACTGCGATCTGAAGACTGATTCGCAAGTGAGCATTGT
>CAYTUE010000085.1:0-17010 GCA_964441085.1 uncultured Planctomycetaceae bacterium | reverse complement strand
AGCGAGAGCGACAGAGAAGACCACGGCTGAGCGAGAGCGACAGAGAAGACCACGGCTGAGCGAGAGCGACAGAGAAGACCACGGTTGAGCGAGAGTGGCATAGAAGACCACCGTTTTCGAGCAACCGCTCCAGTTGCAGGATTAGCTCGCCTGCAAACTTTCAGCATCCACAAACCGCAGGCCAGCAAATTCGCCAATTCAATGACGAGGGTGACCACCTACCACAAAAATTAACAATTCTGCTGTGTGCTACGGTAGCAGGCCACACACTCATCAAATTCCTTTCACAACTTTTAATCACTGTGACATTCCCTTCTCTGGCGACCATTGTTCAGTGTTTTTGGATGCCGAGTTGGCTATTCTGAATTTTTTGAGCGACCCGTGTTTTGTCACACAGAAGTTTTCGCTGGCAGTATCGATCCGCGAAATTCAAAAGCGACTTACGAAATGTCTCCCTACCTCGCCGAATTGATTGGCATGATGATTCTTGTGCTGTTGGGGGACGGCGTATGCGCAAATGTCAGTTTAAATAAAACCTTTGGACAGAATACAGGCTGGTTGGTGATCACCACAGGTTGGGCCATGGCTGTGACGGTTGCCGTTTATATGACGAGCGTTCACAGTGGTGCTCACCTTAATCCCGCCGTCACCATCGGGCTGGCAGCCATCGGTGAATTCGAAACCAGCCAAGTCGGAGGCTACTTGTTGGCTCAACTCACAGGAGCCATTCTTGGAGCAACCTTGGTTTGGTTAACCTATTTGCCTCACTGGAAAGAAACCAACGATCCAGACGCCATTCGATCGTGTTTTTGCAACACGCCAGCCATCGCCAACGTGCCAGCCAATCTCTTGACGGAAATCATCGGAACGTTCGTTTTGGTGCTTGGAATTGTGACCATTCTGCGTCCCGACAACATGATCCCCGGCACAGGTTTCAAAGAAGGATTTCAACCCTGTGTTGTTGGCATCATGGTCTGGGCTGTGGGATTGTCACTTGGTGGAGCGACGGGATATGCCATCAATCCTGCTCGAGACCTAGGACCTCGAATTGCTCACGCCATCCTTCCGATCGCAAACAAAGGACCTTCTGGCTGGAACTATTCGTGGATCCCCGTCGTTGGCCCACTGATCGGTGGAATCATCGCGACGTTTGTGTATCAAGCCTGTTGGCCACCTGCTGGTTGATGCCACGTGAAGTTTTGCCAATCGTCGAGACGCTTTCGCAAACAGCTGAACAGGAATGTTCAAAGTACGGACACTGCTGATACCTAAGAATTCTGGGAACGGTGTACACTTAATCGCCAGCGAGTCTTTAGGATGATGATCTCGTGCCTCACAACCATTGTGCGGCAAACGTACTTTCAAGACCATCTTTTTATGAGACACATCCGATGAGTAACCAAGCAATCGAGCCCCAAGGATCATTGGTTTTGCGGACCATGGCGATGCCCGCCGACACCAATGCCAATGGCGATATTTTTGGAGGTTGGATTCTGTCTCAAATGGATATTGCCGGATCGATTCTTGCGAAAGAAGTGGCTGGTGGTCGCACTGTTACCGTGGCAATTGACGGGATGAAATTTTTAAAGCCCGTTCAAGTGGGTGATGTGGTTTGTTGCTATGGCCAAGTTAAAAAAATTGGCAACACATCAATGACGTTGAATCTGGAAGTCTGGGTCCGTCCCGTGCTGAGACAAGTGGAAGATGCTCAAAGTCGTTTCAAAGTCACGGAAGCGAATTTCACCTTTGTCGCAATCGACGAAAATGGAAACAAACGTCCGATCCCCAAAGACTGACAACAACGTGCAATGCACCTGTCTTACCTCCTTTCCATGGAACAACTGGTTGTTGGGTGAGCGATACGAACCACAAGAATTTAGGAAATCGAGTTCACGGATGAACTCTTCACGAATGCCTTTGAAAAACCGAGAAAAAAATGCCTGAAAAAATCCCCGGGGGCCAAAAGACTTGAATCACCCCGGGTGATTCAGCCATGCTGGGAGCATCGTTTTTTCTTGTTTGCAATTCGGTTGTCAACCGCAATGGATTTGAACACAACAAATTCCGGTTCCGTTTCAAAATCAGACAGTGAACACATACGTTTCAGGCCGCCAAGAGTGGCTTGGCGCAATTGGCTATGGATGATTCTGCATATCATCTTGTCCCCTATTTTTCGTATCTGGGTGCGAACAACTGCTTTGCACCAAGACCGTCTAAACCCAGACCGTGGTGGCATTCTGCTCATCAATCACCAAAGTTATCTGGATCCCATTCTGGTGGCCGTCCGTATTGCTCGCCCAGTTGCTTACCTCGCTCGTGACAGCCTTTTTCGCATTACCGGGCTTCGCTTCATTCTTCGCCACTGCTTCGCCGTACCAATTAGCCGAACAGCTTTTCGAGGAAGCAGCGTGCATTCTGCTGTAGAAAGATTGGAACAAGGATTTTTGATTGCCTTGTTTCCCGAAGGCACTCGAAGCGCTGGTGCTCCTCAAGAATTTCGCCCTGGGTTCTTGACAGTCGCAAGGCGAACGAACGCTCCCATCTATCCAGTTGCTGTGGTCGGATCAGACGCAGCTTTACCCACAGGGGCATGGTTTCCAAGGCCAAGGACTGTCGCTGTTGTGTACGGCAATGCGTTGACCGACGAAGAAATGCAACAACTGAATCAGCTTGATAGCAAAGCGGCCACATTGCTAATGGAAGCCAAAGTCAAAGAGCTCTATCTCGAAGGGCTCGCCAGTCTTTCAGCAACTGGAACAGCGTGATTCACGCTGATGACGAGTAAGAATGCTTAAAACGGCAAAATCACCGTGGCTGGCTCGTTCAATTTGGGTCTGCCCAACAGCATCTGGCTGCAGTGCTCGTCAAGACCACTTTGTGACAACCAACTGCCGCCGATCAAATCCTTCCCCGTTAAGATTCATTCGGCGTTTTGTGCCCTTTGTGCATCGTGCAATCGGCGGCGAAGCTCGCCTGACAGTGCACAATCGGCAAGCGATGCCGATGCTCATTTTTCGTGAAATGAATCCAGAAAAAAGCTCGGCCAACAAGCCGTTCAACATATTGACCCGAGTTTCCTAGGCAGGTTATGACCCACCTGAATCGTCGGTACAGACCTTTTTGTCGACGAATCGAAGAGTACTTTATTGCAGTTCAGTTTGCAGGAAGTATTCGAACTGTGAACTCAAATCAAATTCTGCATTAGCAAGTCGTTCGCCCCCGAACGACATCCCACAGTCTGAATCGATCCGGACGATCGATCAGCACCTGTCATCAAGGAGGATGTCCAAGTGTATAAGGCCATCGGATTCATCGCATGCGTTTTGGTGATGGCTGCGTCGCTGTACCTATTCAGCGGCGGTGACCCATCACGATCTCTGTCAGCCCAGACAGAAAGCGCAAACGTCGATAGCTACAGCGCTGTCGCTCGACGATTCATGAACGAAGCTCGGCAACTGGCCCAACAGGGTAAAATTCAGAAGGCCCGACGCCTTGCTGAAACCGCTGCTTCTTTGTCGGCCACTTGGAATGAAGGGGAACAAACTCCCGAGCAATTCCTAGCCGCGCTGGGTAAGCAGATGACAGATTCTGCAAACCCATTTCAGGCTCAAGCAAATGGCACATGGCCATCTGCTGATTCAGCAACAGAACCAAACCCCTTTGCTGAACCAGCCGAAGAAGCACCGTTGGCTGTAGCCGACCTGCCGCTTCCTGAAAACGCCAGCGAACAAATACTGAATCGTCATCGAGCCATTCGGCTGATGAAGGAAGCTCGAGAAGCTGCTCGCAACGGTGACTACGACGCTGCTCGAGCACGAGTCATGCAAGCTCGAGGCTTTAACGTGCCATGGGGACTGTGGGAAGAGCGTCCAGAACACCTTTTGGCAGAAATCGATCGACTCGATCAAACAACCACTTTCCTAGGAGCTGCACCGACAGACGCCTCGCAACCGCAGATGGCCGAAGCAAGCTCCGTCAAAGACAACTACGCACAAGCTCAACAATTGTTGACTCAAGCTCGTACTGCTGTTGATCAAGGAAATCTTGGACGAGCCAACCAATTGGCAACTGCTGCAGAATCTCTTCAAGCAACCTATAGCCTTTGGGAAGATACTCCTTCATCGATTAAGCAAGAAATTGCTCGATTGCAACAAGGAGGACCTGCTCCAACAAATTCATTCGCATTTACCGACAGTGCCCCAGCCAACAACACAGCCGTGCAAGCTCAGCAACTGCTTCAAGAAGCTCGCCGCAAACTTGCTGCCGGTGATCTTACGGGTGCTCGACAAATGGCTGAACAAGCAGCGAGCCTGAATCTCACCTATGCTCTGATGGACGATCGTCCCGACTTGGTACTTTCTGAAATCTCGAAGGCTATGAATGGACAAAGCTTTAGTTCTGCCTTCCAAGCACAGTCTGCCGGCTCTGCAGAACCAAATCCATTCGAAGAACTGAACGGATTCGACGAACCAAATCCTTTTGCTGAAGCACAGCCTTTTGTCGAAGTAGAAAATGCTGCGATCGATATGACTCCCAAGCCAGCAATGCAAAACAGCATTGTGACAATTGGGTCAGAAGGAACAGCTGACGAGCTACTCGCTCAAGGTATCTCAACTGCTCGCCAAGGCGATCCTGCCACAGCAAAGCAGATCCTGATGAAGGCATGGGATAAATCGTCCGAACTGAATGCTCAACAACGTCAGACTCTGTTTACTACAATGCAACAGCTGGCCGAATTCGAAGCCGTTTCATTGGCTTCAGGTGCTCAGCAACGATCATTCACACCTTCGCCAATGGACGCCCATCCGATGGCATCACAGGCAATGGATTCACCGAAAACTGAAATGGATCCCATGGCGAAAGCCGATCCACTTCAAGATGCGGCTGCAGAACTCGATGTCAAGTTTGCCAAACTGCGAACTGAAGTGCTGAATGCTGTTTTCCGAGCTGACAAGCTGAAGACGAAAGATCCTGCTGAATCTCTTTCCATTCTGGATAACGCTTTGGCTTCGGTCGAGTCATCCGGTTTGCCAGAGGATTCGTCTGAAGTTCTATCTCGACACCTAAAACGATCTCAAAAGGGCGTTCAGGCGTACATGGAACAGCGAGCCCCCTTGTTAGCAAATGAAGAACGCAATCGAGCTGTTAAAGAACAGTTGCAAGTAGAAGTTGAAAACCAGATTCGTATCGAACAAGAATTCGCTGACTTGACGAATGAATTCAACAAGTTGATGAAACAAAGGCGATACGCTGAAGCCGAACTTGTTGCTAAAAAAGCAATGGACTTAAACAGCGAATTACCTCAAGCAACCATCATGGTTGAAAAAGCGAAACTGCAAAAACAAGTCGCATTCATCGAAGACGTCAAAGTCCGCAAAGCAGATAATGCTTTAAAGATCTTTAACAATGTCGAAGAATCATTTGCTGCATCAACCGACGATTACTCTTTACCAGGAGCTAAGTCTTGGCGTGATCTGTCGGAACGACGAGAACGCTTCGGACGAGCTGACGCTCGAGTTCGCACAGAGAGTGACTTGAAAATCGAAAAGTCGCTGTCATCACAAGTTTCACTGCACTTCGAAAACACTCCTTTGAAGGACATCATTCGAAACGTAGCGACAACTCACGGTATCAATATCATGTTGGACATTCCTTCCATCGAATCGGAAGGGTTAACTGTCGATCAAACAATCAGCATTGATGTCGACGGCATTACTCTTCGCAGTGCGATGAACCTTCTGCTGCAACAAGCGGGTGGTTTGGTTTACAACATTGAAGACGAAGTCCTGAAGGTGACCAATCGGTTGGCTCAGGAAACGAAACTGGCTGCCCGAGTCTACAACGTGGCTGACTTAGTCGTTCCGATGACGCTGGCTCAGCAACG
The DNA here is from genome assembly GCA_964441085.1 of uncultured Planctomycetaceae bacterium. Classification (GTDB taxonomy): domain Bacteria; phylum Planctomycetota; class Planctomycetia; order Planctomycetales; family Planctomycetaceae; genus Fuerstiella. The sequence continues at coordinate 11,126 of CAYTUE010000085.1, read as the reverse complement.
AGACGCTTTTGACAATCCTGCCTTGCGAGGCTCTGCGACGTCTGCTGGTAACGGCCTGTTTCAGGTCGACGACAGTTTGGCAGTTGAAATCGGTGGCAACGGCTTTCCAAGTCGAGGTCGTTCTTCTCGAAGAACTCACAACCAAGGTCCAGATTTCAATAGTCTTGTCGACCTGATTACGACAACAGTCGAACCAGGTGCGTGGGATATCGATGGTGGTGCGGGCACAATGTCTGGAGACGAAAACACTTTGTCACTGGTCATTCGCCAAACTCCAGCAGTTCACGAACAGATTACTGACCTACTCAACCAACTAAGAAAACTGCAAGACCTTCAGGTTACTGTTGAAGTCCGCTTTGTAAGTGTGACTGACCGGTTCTTCGAACGAATTGGAGTCGACTTTGACTTCAACGTGCAGGATTCAGTTGGAGATACTCCAGGAGTTCCAGCATTCGGTTCTAACCAACTTACGCTTCCCGCTGGTGGCGGTGCAGCAGGCGGTGCAGCAGGTGGTGCAGCTGGTACAGCAGGTGTCTTGTTTGACCAAATCAACCGAAACACATTCCCTCGAGACGACTTTGGTGGCCAGAGTGTTGGTTTGGCAACTCCAGACGACTTCACTCAGGACTTCGATATCCAATTTCGACAAGGTTCGTTTGAACTTGGAGTTCCTGACTTCGGTAACTTCAATCCAGATGCTGGTATTCAAGTTGGCCTTGCGATTTTAAGTGATATTGAAGCCTTCTTCTTTATCCAAGCAGCTCAAGCTGATGAACGAGCAAACATTATGTTTGCTCCTAAGGTCACCTTGTTCAACGGTCAAAACGCGACGGTTTCGCAACAGTCAAACCGACCTTTTGTACTCGGACTTCTCCCCGTCGTGGCAAACGGTGCGGTTGGATTCCAACCCATTGTGCAGACCATTCCAACAGGCGTGCAATTAAACGTTGTCGCTGTGATTTCTGCCGATCGTCGATATGTGCGACTTTCATTGGCTCCAAGTTTCCAACAAGTCACTGACGTCTTCACCTTCTCGTTCGCAACTGGCGGTGCTGGTGGTGGAGCAGGTATCGGAGGCGGAGGCCAAGGTGGCTTTGGTGGAGGCCAAGGTGGCTTTGGTGGTCAAGGGGGCTTCGGTGGAGGCCAAGGTGGCTTTGGTGGTGGCTTCGGCGGTATCGGTGGTGGCGTTGCTGGCGGCCTGACAGGCGGAGGCGGAGGCGGAGGCCAAGCGGGTGCCAATGGTGGAGGTGCGGGAGCTGGAACATTAACAGTTCAGCAACCTGTTCAAGAATCCGTCGTTGTCAGCACAACCGTGAGTGTTCCTGATGGAGGCACAGTGCTTCTTGGTGGAGTCAAACGATTGTCTGAAAGCCGTAATATTGCGGGTGTGCCGATTCTGAATAAGCTTCCGTACGTCAGTCGACTGTTCAAGAATAGTGGTGTGGGTCGTGAAACCGAAAGCTTGCTGCTGATGGTGACTCCACGAATTATTATCCACGAAGAAGAAGAGGAGTTGATCCTAGGAAATTCGGCCCAGTAAAGCGAAAGATGCCCTAGACTTTGCGGGCTGGGGCGAACGCTGTTGTGGAGTGAAGTGCAGCTTGATTCCACAGAAACAGCATTGCAAAACTGAATCGTTCCTGGCTGCAGTTGAGCCCAGTTTTTCATCTGTAGCCTTGGGGTCCGACCGCCACGAAATGCGGGTTTCGTGGCGGTCTTTTTATGCGCTGATTCTTTTTACTGTCAGTAGAATGACCAGCAAAACAAATCGCAAATTCAGGCTACTCCCCCTCTTTCACAGATCGATTTTGATTTCAGGTCACGCAACATCACCTCTTGTTCACCGTGGCCTTGCTGAAAGTCTTCAAATCGTGCTGGCGGCCTAACGCTGATCCTGAGACTGCGATTCACCCATCTGTCGTTCGAGAACCAGAAAAAAACGATTCGATAGGTCTTTTCGCAATCGCCACTCGTTGTCTGAATCGACGAGTTCTGGCACATCACCCACGCTGCGAATGCTGCTGTAAGGATGAGCCGTATCAAGAACAATGAAATCAGTATCGTGGGGAACACCCGGCTGATAGTTGTTGACCGCTCGGAGATATCCACTGTAGTCGTATGAACGATCGTGATGAGTCAATCGAGTGTGAACATAGTCTGTTGAAGCCACTCTGGCCGTCACGGGAATTTGATCCACAATCGCACCAATGGAATCCGCTCGTTCTTGGCGATCCTTGTCTTGCGGATCGTACAGCTGTTGGTACCCAAACTGTGACGTCTTAGACCAAAACGTGGCTCCCAATGGAGACAGCGATCCGGTCACGCATGTCAGCAAGCAACAACAAAAAATCAAGGCTGAAATCTGCTGCGCAGAATATTGATGATTACCGACTTCACGCAGTTTTGTTTGTTCAGAAGACTGCTGAATGCACGAACCGAGACCACTCAGTCCGCAAATCGCCGCCCAAAAAATGACGGGCAAAAGAGGAGCATGAAAGTGGTGATATGGCACAGGAGGCAGGTCGGCTGCATCTGTGCTAAACTGTAACAATGACAGCATGCCAAAAGTGACGATACCAGCTGACAAAACCCACAAACGTCGGACTGGCAATAACGCCATCGGGACAAGAAATACGGCAAGATACTGAAGGGTTTGCACTCGCATCGCTTGCCCTAGCACTGCAAAGGGATCTCGCAAAGCTGTTTGAATAAGCTCACCCGGCGAATTCCCCAAGGTGCCGAAGTACCGAGCATAATGGACGTGTTCGCCCGAACGAAAAGCGGGAATAATCACCAACACAGTCACGACCAAATAAATTGCAGTGGCGATACTTAGCCCCAAGAGTGATCGCCATCCCCCAGATGATTCTGCGGTTCCTTTCGACAAAGAACGACACCGAACCGCCATAACGGCTAACACAGGGCAGGCAATTAACGCCACATCTTCTTTCGCAGACAGCGCCAATACGAGGCAAATGAGAGTCTTCCAAAACCGTCCCTGTTCACCGTAGTAAATCATTCCAAACAGAAACGGAAGCCCCAAAACAATCGGGCGAAACGTCTTTTGATCGATTGCGATATCCAAAAAATGCATCGGAAAATAACACAACCATGCCAACCCCATCCACATCGCTGCAACCTGACTGCCCGTATGTCGTTTCGTGATTGCAAAAATGATCAGACTACAGCTTCCCAAAGCAATCGATTCACTTAATTCCAGCAGCAAATGAGACGGCCAGAAAAAATGCACGGGCAGCAACAGCAGGTGAATGACCTGAATATGTTCTCCCAAAAACAATCCCTGATCGAGATAGCTGCGAAATCCCTTGCCATGCCACACGTTCCACAGATGCTCTTCGTACATCGCAGAATCGCCATGAGGAATCATGAGCTGCTGATACAAAGCATGATTTAACCAAAACAACACGGCCACCCAACTCGCTGTTGCCAAGCACAGCACAATCCATGGCAGGCAAGACGGCTGAAAATTAGACGAGGGATTCAAACGTACTGCCTGTTGCCCACCTTGGTTTGATTCGAATATCGCCACCACAAACCGTCCAGCAAACCAAACCGTCACGCCAGCAGTCGCCATAAACCATAAGGGCAGCAGCCCCAATGACAGTTCCCCCAACGTCAGAAAACCCATTTCGGCAAAAAACCAAAGCCCCCACCAAGTACAGGATGCCCCCAGCACAATGGCCAAGTTTTTCAGTAAAGCCACAAAATGGCTTCGCCACTCAACAGATCGAAAGCGAGAACTGCAAATTCCTGTGACCCATAACACGGCAATGAAAATCACAATTCGCATAGAAACCGAATACCACGGCAAGGTCATCTGCACGTTGCCGGCCAAACTCAATGACACTTCGCCTCCCAGCATTTGCACAATGCGAGTGTTCACGTCTTCAGGCCACAAAACTCCGATACACACAGTTTCTGTCAACCAGCCAGAAACTGCCGCACCAAAAGCCGAAATGGCCACACTGCAAACAGCCATCCATGTGAATAGCGAACCTTGACCGTGATCTGATTTCTGATCTTTCACGCCTTGCCCCACAGACCTTCACTTTCAACAAAACCCACAAACACCCCATCTTAAACGTGTCGAGACGTCTGGGATTGACGCCGATGCCACTTCTCACGACTCTACATCCCCACCAAACGGGAATCACGTTTTCCCTTTGAAAAGCCAGCGAACTCTTCAGATCTGACCGATCTTGTTGAGACGAAAGTTTTCACAAATCTATGCCCGCCTGCGGTCGAAAAGGAATTCTGCTGCTGTGGCTGCTCATGCTGAGCGTCACTGGGTGTACGATTGCGCAGTTCGTGCAGCTAAAGGAAAAGCCTGAGAACCCAATTCTGGAACGCCTCGGCACCTCACCATTGGGCAATCCTCGAATGTCTGCTCGAACTCAGGCATTTCTGCATGCATCTCACTACCAAGGTAGCAACGCCTTCGTCGATCTGCTGAAACACTGTCGCCGTATTGTCGCCACACAGGATTCACCAGAAGCTCTTCATGCCACTGCTGAACTTAGCTATCTGGCTTCAGAATCCTGCGATTCAGATCGTCTCTTGGCAATGGAAATGTCTTTGGATGCTGTAGAAACCGGCTGGCAGTATCTGTCACGAGTCGGATCGAATGGCAAACTTCCAGATCACACCGTGCAGCCTCACTACCAAACGATGGAGGTTTACAACGCCGCTGTGCAAAAATTTCTAAGGTTACTGAAAGACTCACCCAATGATCGTCTTGCCCAAAACATTAAGATGCATCTTTCTGGGCGAACTGTTTCGGTGAACGTTCCCTTTCCATCACCATGGCTGAGCATGGATCAATTGGGAACATTTGAATTCACCAACGACTACGAACTCTTAAACCTGCGGAATCGTCATACAACCGAGGGCTTAGGAGTTCCCATTATGGCTCGTCGCCGTAGACCTCAACAGCATTCAAAGCTCGAAAAGTACTACGCGAATGAACTGACCGTGCCAATCACGGTTCTCGTTCGAAATGAATCAAATGTTGCCTTCCAGTCCAATCACATTCAACTTCAGCTGTTTGATCCTCGCGAATCAGATGGAGTACTGATCAACCAAACACTGGTTCCTCTCGCCACCGACTTAAGCACTCCGTTGGCATGGTTCTTAACAAATCCAGAAAACTCACTGCTAGAAACATTCGCCTTTTTATGGCCTGATCGAGCATCAAAATTGGAGGGCCTGTACATGATTCAGCCTTTCGATCCAGATCGCATTCCCGTACTCATGGTACACGGTATTTGGTCCAGCCCTTTAACATGGATGGAAATGTTTAACGACTTGCAAAGCAATCCTGTGCTGCGAGACAAATACCAGTTCTGGTTCTACATGTATCCCACAGGCGAACCTTTGGCATTCACAACGGCCAAGCTACGCGAACGTTTGAAGACCTTAAGATCAGAATGTGATCGCCTTGGACAAAATCGTCAGTTGAACGACATGGTCGTGGTCGGACATAGCATGGGAGGCTTGATGGCCTATCTGCTTTCGATCGATAGCGAAGACAAACTATGGAACGCCATTAGCGACAAGTCACTTGCTGAAATTCAGGCCGACCCGCAGACTCAAGAAAAAATCCGACAGGTGTATTTCTTTGAATCCGATCGATCGATTGACCGAATCGTCACCATCGCAAGCCCATTCAAAGGCAGTAATTTTTCCAATGCCGCCACACAATGGCTGACCGGAGCCATCGTGTCGATCCCCAAAGCGACCGCTCAACTCAGCGACCTGATCTTCGACCAAAATGGCCAGAACCTAATGTCAAAAATCTTGACACCACGTACCAGTGTCGATTCATTGAATAAAGATTCAGCCGTCCTGCACCTGATTAGTGAAACGTCGATTCCAGAACAAATTCAGCACCACAACATCGTGGGAATTCAGCCCAAACGCTGGTGGAAATTCTGGAACAAAAATTCCGACGGAGTCGTCAACTACGACAGTGCTCGGCGAACAGATGTTCTGTCAGAAGTTCAAGTCGAAGCTTCTCACAGTCGAGTTCATCGAAGTCCCGATGCCATTACAGAAGTGGGACGAATCTTGTTAGAACACCTGCAAACCACCAATCCAATCCGACAGGTTTCTGGCCCTCAGTCCAATTCCGTACTGCAACTCAAACAAACAGTCCCTTAACCGACAGCCAAAGCAGCAGCTCCCAGCAACTTGTTACGCTTTTCGAACTTGATCAGACACGGCTGTCGACGAATACATGAAGTCTTCATCGTCTTGAAACAGCCCCACTTGATTCCAGTTCGCCATGGACGACCGCAACCAAGCTCGCCACTGTTTCATTTCATCCGAAGTGACCGAACACGTTGACAGGCTTCCAATGCGTTGTCGAGCTTCTTGAAACACTTCTCGCAGAGCCAAATCATCTGCCCCAAGAAATCCCTGCTTCAACACCTGACCAGAAGAAGCAAGGCCGACCTCCTGATACATCACGACGCAAGACTGCAGCAGGACTGCATCACACCACAATCGAAAATTGGATCGAGCTTGATAGCAACATTCAATCAGTTCATCGATCCATAAAAATTGATCGATCACTGCGATGGAATAATTGGTCAAACTCGCCGCTCGACTGGGCCCAAGACAATTCAGTAAAATATCGGCCAACCGACATACGCCGAATAACGAGTGAGCAATTTCGGTACCGAGTAAAGGATCAATCGATCCAGCGGTACAGGGCAGGGCGGCCCACGTGCTTCCCGCTGCTCGACTTGTGAGACGCTGCAGTCTTCCTGTTGAAACTAAACCCTGTTCTGGTCGAACAATCTCAGCCCGTTCAAACTGTTCTTTCAAAAGGTCAGAGGCTTGAACCACGCCCATCAATCGCTTGTTCGCTTCTCCCCCTTCTAAAACTTCTTCACCAATCCCTGTTTCATCGCTCCCGTTGCGACCATCCCACATCATTCCCACGCTGGTGGTTCCATCATCAAATGGGAACTGCCACATCCAGCCTTGTTCCAACACATGATGAACGGCTGCATCATCACACGGAAATGGGTGAGCACTTTGATTGACGCCCGCATCATGCAACATCGCCCCAACACGTTTGAGTCCTCGAAAGTGACCATAAACGGCAGACGAATTTGTTTTCAGAACATGAACTTGCTGGGGCACATTCAAGACATCAAAAACTTTGCCCACAGCCCCCGTCGCGTCGACAAGAAACTCGGCAGAAACCTGAATCTGCTGATCCATCGCCGTCCCAGTTAATTGCCACCGCTTCCCCGTTTGAAACACTTGATAGTCACATCCCAAACAAAATTTCACTCCATAGGACATCGCAACTAACAGAAAAAACTGGTCGACATCACTGCGCATCCAAAACGTATCAGAAAGGTAATCTGATTCACTGGCCGACAACAACAGGGTTCGAATCGCTGACAAATCAGCATGAGCTGCAACATCGTCAAACCCAAAGTAAGTGGCTCCACGCTTTCTGCCACAACGCAGGCCCGGCAACTGTTCTCGAAGACTGCCATAAGAAGTCAACGCATTCAGTTCGGGCAAATCGTAGGTCGACGCGATCTGCTTTAATGTCAGATTGCTAAACGGCGTTGTTGATTCCCCCAAAGCAAATCTTGGATGTTCTTCGACATCAACCACCGCAACCTGACGCCCTTGTTTCGCCAAGATCATCGCCAGCAAGCTGCCGTCAAAGCCAGAACCCAAAACCAACACATCTGCGAATTCCATCAGCTATCCCCTTACGAGTCCACCACACGCTTCACGCACAACCGCTAGAAATCACGGCCTGTTGCAAATTCACTTCGGTCAGTCGACCACTGATAACGCTCAGAGCAATCTTGTCAGCCAGAACGTCATTGCTGAATACAAAGGTCGGCAAAAAGAGTGCTCACCGCCAGCTCGACGTTTTTTCAAACGCGGATTCTACAGAAGCGAAAGCAGAACAAGCAAACAGATCGCAGCCAACGGTTTGAAAGAACAATCGCACGGCTTGGAAGAACGATCGCACGGCTTAATCGAACCAGTCGCTGATCGAAGAACCGAGCCGGCCTTGATACGTGCTCAGCAAATTTCGCCAGCACATATTTGCGTGGTGCCTGTGAGCACTTGCCAAAAACTCACGGAAGTTGCAAGAAAACAGCCGTCGTTAAATGCACTTCACTATGCAAGATCTCAGTGCAAGATCTCAGTGCAAGGATTTCCCACTTGCACACCATGAGCTGTCTATGCCAATGCCAGCGCGCTCATGATCTTCTGAAGCAGAAAACGTGTCGTCATTCGCCTCGTTCTCCTCACGCCCTGTTCTATGAGGCAGTGCTGCTGAACGCAAATCTCTACAAATGATCGAACTCACTGGCATAGCTTGATTGCTGCTGTGGCTGTGCAGCTTGTTGTGGCTGTGCAACCTGCCGTGGGGGTGTGATCGAATCAAACGGATTTTGATTCGCCGTCGGTGCCAAGTCGGCAACCGAAGAAACCCCAGCCTCGGAACTCAGTTGAAATTCTGGAGAAACAGCTGCTTGCGTTTGTTGAGAAAACTGGTTTGCCGAGTATTGCGCGGTGGCTTGCTGAAACGCCGTCTGCTGTTGAGACGCTTGCCAAGCAACTTGCTCTTGAAACCCTGCCGCAACGGAATTCATCAGATGAGCCACATCGGGATTCGACAAAGCAAACGGACCGTAGTGATCACTCCCTTGCAACCAAGCCAACTGCTGACTTTCGTCCACAACCAAGGCATACTGTTCCAGAGAAGTTTGAGGCAAAGGGATGGGCAAAGACACGGCTGTGCTTGCAGAAGGAACGCGACCTTCCAGCGATTCAGCTGGCGAAGCAAATTTTAATCTCTTCACCCATTGGTGGTGATTTTCAGCACGAAAAGCGGGCGATACCAAAGCCTGTTCAGGTCGCTCAGCGGCCACTTTGCTGACACGCGATCCATCCGAAGACAGCACCGAGCAGCCAGAAAACAAACCACATGCGATCAATAAAACGCTCGCCCAAATTCGTTCGATATTCATAGCCAGACTTCCTTGCCTGAAGTTGATTTTCTGTCACCGCTTCACCACACCATCATCTACGCAACAGCCGATTTCACAACATCCATTGCCTGCTGGCAAAGTGCTTCCGCTGCGTCCGCATCGGGAGCCTCAGAAATGACTCTCAGAATTGGCTCCGTATTGCTGGCTCGCACTTGAACCCAGCGATCCGGCCAGTCCAGTCGCAGACCATCGCCATCCGTCGCTTTGGCGTCGCCAAACGCTTCTTGCAATGCTCCACACGCTTTTTCCACGGCAGATCTCGGGCATGTCAGCTTGTCTTTGACAATCGTGTAAGACGGCAAGGAATCTGTCCAAGTCGCCAAATCGCCGCCTCGACGAACCAACCCATCCAACACATAAGCCATCGAAACCAAACTGTCTCGCACATAACCCACCTTGGGTTCGATCACTCCACCGTTGCCTTCGCCACCTAATTCTGCTTTGACTGCTCGCATGCGAGCACACACATGAGCTTCACCAACAAAAGATCGGTGGAACTCACATCCGTGTTTTGCCGCAAGGTCAGCTGTCACTCGACTGGTCGAACCATTCACCACCATGGGACCTTTGCGATGTTCAAGCACATGATCGGCTGCCAAAGCCAAAGTCAATTCTTCACCAATGTACCGACCGTTGTTGTCTACAATCGCCATGCGATCGGCGTCGGGATCTTGAGCAAACCCCGCGTCCGCGTTTTCACGCTTCACCACCCGGCACAAATCCGTCAGGTTCGCTTCGACGGGTTCCGGAATATGTTCGAAGCGACCATCAGGAACGCCGCCAAGCACAATGACTTCACAACCAAGTTCTTCCAACAATCGAGGACCACAGGTTCCACCACTGCCATGATTGCAGTCTAAAACCACTTTGAACTTCTGCTTGCGAATGGCTTCCACATCCACCAGTTGCAAAACTCGCTGAATATGAGGCAACGCTGGGTCTTCCAAAGTCTGTACCTGACCAACACCTTCCCATGTTGCCCAGCGAAACGACTGTTCTTCTAATATTTCAAGAAGCTGCTGCCCCAGATCCTTATTAAACACGCTGCCATCTGGCGCGAAAGGCTTCAACCCATTCCATTCAATTGGATTATGGCTGGCCGTAATCTGCAAACCGCCCGCTGCTCCCAAATGCTGCACCAACACTCCACAAGTTGGAGTCGACGCGATCCCCGCATCGATGACTTCACAACCTGTCGCAATTAAACCAGCAACTGCCGCGTGATACATCACCGATCCGGTTGCCCGACCGTCTCGACTGACAATCACCTTACCGCCCTGAAACATCGTTCCCATCGCCGCAGTGAATTCAGTCACATACAACGGATCCAATCCGTTGCCGACAATTCCCCGCAAGCCAGAGATGCTTAGAATTCGAGTCGCCATGTTGCGTACTCCCTCAAAACTATAAACTGTTTGAACAGCCAATCTGAATGCAATTCAGTAAGACAGCCGTCCAAAAAACACTTATGTAAAAACAATTCGGATTGCCAATGCCAACCCGTTGTGAACTCTCTGCACAACAGATTCCAGCAGTGACATCACACGACAAGATGGCCCAAACACACCACACTGGCTTGAATCGCGCCAGTTGAATCGCGCCAGTTGAATCGCACCGGTTGAATCACACCAAGAAATCCGCAGCCACGAATCAAAGACTGAAGTGAGGCGAATTTATTAGGCAGGCCGGTTGTCAGTCAGTCTAACCATTTCAATTTCGGCGAAACCAGACAGGTGCCTCGCAATCACTCGGTGAACCCAATCACAAGTCGTCTCGCAACGCACAAACCAGCGGAATCCAACATGTCTATTCCAAACTTCGGCAAGGTCTGCAATACAAACTCGTTCAATTTCGCCGCACGGTCTTGCGCCGCACAGTCTTAAGCACAGTCTTGCCAAACTTTGTTCAATCGATTGCCCCAGCCATCCAGAAAGCAGTCACACCCGAAATCGCACCAGCAAAAAAGCTGTTAAACCACGGTGCTATTAACCACGGTGCCCCGTTCAACCACAGTGCCGTTCAATTCGTCTTCCCACAGAAACCACAGCGCAGTCCTTCATCAGAACC
>CAYTUE010000084.1:14524-17250 GCA_964441085.1 uncultured Planctomycetaceae bacterium | reverse complement strand
AAGCTAAACTGGTCGACAATAAACTGGATCCACCGTAGCTACAAAGCGGCAATGTAATCCCCGTGATGGGCATCAAGCCGACCGTCATCGCAGCGTTGATTAACGCTTGAGTGGCAATCATTGTCACGATCCCAACGGAAACCAAACGCCCAAACGGTTCTCGCGTTCGCAAGGCCACCCGCAGCCCGCTGCCCACAATCAGGGCATACAGTAGAAACAAACACAGAATACCCAGCACACCAAAACGCTCTCCAATCAGACACAAAATAAAGTCCGTTCGAGCTGCCGGTAATGCCCAAGCCGTCACGTCATCAATCACAGGCTCTTCTGCAAAAAAGCTGCCACCCAAACCACCCAACGCCAACACCTGCTTCGACTGATGCAAATGGTACCCATCGGTTTCAGGAGCGATGCCTCCATCTTGTTGTTGGAACAAAGTCGTTACGCGAGACTTCTGTTCGGCATTCATCTGCAACCACAAAACGGGAAGCAAGCACACTCCCACCACAATCACTCCCAACAGATGGCTTGTCTTTGCACCTGCCACCAGCAACATGGCAAATAGAATGGGAAGGAACAACATGGCTGTCCCCAAATCAGGTTCCCGAAAGATCAGAAACAAGGGAATCAATGTCATCAAAAAAGGAGGCAAAAAACCAAGCAAAGTTTTCTGGCTTCTGCGATACATCAAGTACCACCCCAAAGCCATGATGAACGCAAGCCGAGCCGTTTCACTGGGTTGATAATCGATCACTCCCAAAGGAATCCAGCGTCGAGATCCATTCACAGCTGGCATAAACAACACAACGCTCAGCAGCACCAAATGCAGCACGTACAACCACGGACTGATTTGCTTTAAGGGACGATAAGAGACAACCGTCATCAGCAGCATCACGGGAATCGCAATCGCCATCCAGATCAGCTGTTTTTGAAACAGTCGAGACACGCCGTACAATTCATCCGCGCGTTGCAGCCCGAGCAGTCCCAGCAAACACAACAGGCATGCGGGAATCAAGATGCCCCAAGGAAACGTCTTCCAGACAGACCGCACGAAGCCCTCCCGACTTCAATTCCAACACAACCAAAATGCACAAGACAAACCATCGCACCCATGGATCATGTTGATACAGATCCCATTCACAAGCCTATTTCGACTTCTCATTTCCATCTTGATCGTATCGCATAAAAGCAAAGTAGCTGTAGCTAATAGGCAGTCCGGCCAGTGGTAATAAAAAGTACTCGCTCATGGACACGCCCAACGCGATCATCTGAGCAACAAAAATCACCCAAACCCACCACGTATCACGCCAAAGTCCCAGTAGCCGTTTCACGCCTGAACACACTCCTCACCATTCACTCGCCGTCTGACAAACCACAAGCAGCATGCTACAAAAATCAGAAAAAAACTGCGTCCCTGAATCCCAAACAATCTGAAAAGCTTCAACCCGTGTTTCGACGCCCCCTTCCGCTGAGAGTGTTGCCAGAAACAAGCACCAGCCAAGCCACTCAGGAAGTCTTGAGATTGCTCAACAATTGGCGGAACACTGATGCCAGAACGAGCGGGAACGGCCACGCCTTTCTTTTCGACCTTATTTTCTTTGGTGAAAACTTGCTAAGCCACAGCTTGCGCGGCAGTGCTGAGGTTGCTCGTTCTCCTGAAAATTACAAAAATGGGGCGATGAGCAATCCATCAGAACACAAACCGGGCGACTATCCACTCATCGACGAAAATGCGGTCAATGTGATCAAGGATATTTTGCGGGGCATGCAGCTGTGCGATGACACGGATACTATCGCGTCTGTTAGCAAAGCGGGCGAAGGCAACATGAATGTTGTGCTGCGAGTCCACATTGCCGACAAGTCGCTCATCGTCAAGCAGTCACGTCCGTGGGTGGCAAAGTACCCTTCGATCAAAGCACCCGAAGAACGGATCGTTGCCGAGCTTGATTTCTATCAGCGTGTCAAAGAAGCGGATGAAGTCACCGCAGCGCTGCCGAAGCTGCTGGGTTTCGATATTGATCTCCGCACCATTGTGATGGAAGACCTTGGTGCCGCAATGGATTACTTGTCGCTTTACGAGGTCAACGATGACTTAGAAGAAAGCAACGCCGTGTTTGAGCAAGCAATCCACTGGCTGAGTCACTTGCACCAAGTACCGCTCAATTTATCAGACGGTGCTTGCGTGGGGTGTGACAAGTTGAAGGATCTGAATCATGCTCACATGTTCGTGATCCCACTCCAATCTGATTCCATCGATTTAGATTCTGTTTGCCAAGGCTTACAACACGAATCCAATTTCATTCGTGAGGATCACGAACTCCATGCGGCGATCGGTGCGTTGGGTGAACAGTACCTGTCTGATGGTCAGAGCTTACTGCATGGAGATTACTACCCGGGATCTTGGTTGAAAACGGCAGCAGGTTTTCGAGTCATCGATCCAGAGTTCTGTTTCGCTGGCCCGGTGGAATTCGATCTTGGAGTGCTGGCAGCGCATTGGATTTTTTGCGATGCCACGTCAGATCGCTCCACGATTGATCGTGTTTGCAAAGCATATGGTGAATCATCGGCAGATGTTCGCCTTGTGGCAAAGTTTGCGGGAGTGGAGCTCATCCGGCGACTGATGGGCGTTGCGCAATTGCCATTGGATGCAGATTTGAATCAGCGTTTACAGTGGCTTAAAGCGGGTCGTACCCTCGTGATGGATTGCTAGATTTGCGTGCCAGATG
>CAYTUE010000084.1:4359-14424 GCA_964441085.1 uncultured Planctomycetaceae bacterium | reverse complement strand
TCCTCTTTAACGTGTGCAACTTGTGGACAAATCCCAGCTTTCCGAGCGTGAAATCTGTAGCAAGCTGATCACGCCTGCGCTGCAAAATGCGGGCTGGAACTTGGAAACACAGATTCGAGAAGAACGCCCGCTGACAGATGGTCGCGGGGAAGTTCGAGGCTCGCAAATCTTGGCCGGCCGCGTCAACGAGGAGCCGTTCTTCGCTTATCCCTGTTCGGCGCGAAATGCGGCCGCCATCATCTCCTGTTCGGTGCGCGGTATTCCAACTTGATTTGCGATATCAGGCCATTTCATCACAGCTTGCTTGACTTCATCCATGATGGAAATGGCTTCAGAGTTGTCCAATCGAAAATACTCAGCGACTTCTAATGCCAGTTCCAAGTTCAACGAGTTGTCGACGTCAGAAATATTCAAACTGAGTCCCGTTCCCGTCGGATCTGGATTGATATCGTAGGCGGGGGAAAGTTTCCAACCATCAGGATTAAGAAGGAAACCGTGATTACGTAAGTGGTCATCTGTGTTGGAAACACAGATCGAAAACACGATTCTGCGCCAAAGTTCGCGCATGTCGGCCTTCGTCGCGGCCCCATACCGTGTCAGGAATTCGACAATCTCAAGATAACTTGCACCGTCTTTGAAGCTTGTTCCATCGGAATAGCCCAGCATCGTCATAGCCGATGCAAAGTGCCTTCGCTTTCGTTCTCCATTTTCGATTGTGCGATCAAATCGTTTGACCATGAACGTGTGGTGTGGCCGACCAAATTTTTCGGCAGTTGCATCGGCAATGTCTAGACCGGCTTCACGAGCGAGTCGATGAGTGACCAACTCCCAGCCACCAACATCAAATTCATCATTGCGCCCTGGGAACTTTGCAATCCAAAGATTCTGTTCTTCATCACAAACTCCGGCTTTCGGTCGGGCACCACCAATGGAGGATCCCGGCGCCATCAATAGCCGAAGCCATTCGGTCTCGTCATCGTCGAATCCCTTGTCCGTCTGAAATCGCCAAGCTGCGTTCTCCAGTTCTCGCAGACGAGCCCAAGGAGGCGCGCCACGTCCTTGTTCGGCAGATAGAAACTCACCATCAATTTCTGTCTTGAAACGAAGCCCCCCCATGCGTTGCTCGTCATGAACACCAAGCAGGAAGTCCGATCCGACGAGAGTTTTCGGACGCTGCTGAGCGAGTCGCGCTTCTCTTGCTTCGCGGCGTCGCATCAACAACTGCCCCCAACGGTCGGGACTGGAATCAAGGAACGTTCCAAAGTTGGAGCGATCGTTGTCACTCAAATACTGAGGCCCCGCAAAGAGCTGAAGTTCAGGATCCAGCTGCATGGCATTTGCGCCATCCAACCACTGGCGATCATACTCGAACGAAAACGTTTCTTTTCCATGGGTGGTTTCAGCGCGCAGCAATCCGATCAGTTGAGGTCCGTCCAACTCTTGCCAATCGCCGAAAACATGGATTTCACGTGTCACTGAGTCGTTGCTTTCTAAGAACTCTTTTTCGTTTTCGGTGCTCGCGTTCGGGTGGGTTTCAACTTGGCATCTTCCAGTCGCCGGCCTAGCTCGTCGTCGGCTGCGAGTTTTGAAAAGTCGCTTTCCAATCCAAGCACGACAAGGACCTGAAAGAGGGTTGTGATCGACGTGTTACTGGTCCCTTTTTCAAGCAAGTGCAGCGTGTTTCGACTGATACCCGCGCGCTCCGCTACTTTGGCCGCCGACAATTTTCGCCGCAGCCTCGCGAGCCGAATATTCTCACCCAAGCCCTCCAGAATCCGTCGGTGCTTGGGAAGTAGTGCCTTTTCCGTTCTCATATTAACATACTGCAAACTGAACATTTAAGTACATTTTTGCTCAAATTATAGTACATTAAGCCTGTTTGGCAAGCGAATTCACGGTCAATCGAGCGAACAGAGAAACCGTCATCGTGGCCGGACCAAGCGGAGCGGCGTTCCGGCAATCGAGAGCCTATCGATTGATGAAACCACCGAATGAACTGCAACGTACCATCATCAAAGCGCTACCGGAGCGACGTCGCTTCGCTCCTTGATCCGGCCTAATTTAGATCGAACCACGCCGCCGAGTGTGTAGCGGTCCAATATCGTGTTCAGTTCGGAACCAGCGCACAGACACGAGTTTCCCGTGACCGCGAGGAACAGGAGGAAAGACAAAATGCTTCATCAATGGAATTCTCTTCGTTCAAAACGCGTTCTGTACTTTGTTCTGACCCGATTTCTGTTGAGGATCATAACCCAACGCGTGAGCGAAGACTGCCGACTGGATGCCTCGCTGACGTTTCGGTTTGCGATAAGGGCGAGAACTCTGGTAGGGCGGTTTCCCGGGAAACGCGGCCGGTGGGAACCGGCCCTACTTCACTAAAGCATGGGCTACGCTTTTAAGAGTGCGACGTTTACACACGATCCAAAACCGTTCGTCTTGACGACACCCGGCCACTTCCACGAAACAGGTGACTTTCGAGATCGTGGACCAAAGACACACTACGTCGATGATGAAGTTGATCCTGAGTTCATTTTCGAGACGGGCGATCTCATGATCCCTATGACCGAGCAGGCACCGGGACTACTTGGAAGTCCGGCCTTCATCCCCGACGACGGAAAAACCTACGCTCACAACCCAAGCTAAAGATCTACTCGCCTGTCATTTCACTGGACTTTGTTTTCCTGTTCTTCAACCCGCCGTATCTGAGACATGAGCTCGCAAAGACTTGTTCTGGAACAACGGTCAGGCACACGTCACCGAAAAAGATACTGAAAGTACCTTTCACCGTTTGCCCAAGCACCGAACAAAAGCGTATCGTGTCGAAGGTGTCGGTCCTGCATTCGCAGCTCGACGAGTTGTCGACGGAAATGCGTTCCCACCAGCCCACCACCGACGCCCTCATCCATCAAATCCTGAATCAAGATGACTCACGAAATCCGCAAGTTTTACTCAGCCTCCTGTGTGTGTCAGGCCAATCAAAATGCCACGGCCCACGGCCCACAGTCAGATGCCAGATACCAGATACCAGATACCAGATACCAGCTTCGAAATCGAGTTCCAACGGCCCCCCGAGGTGAATCGATACCCCCAGTTAAAACGTCTGCAACGTAAAGAAAACGTGATTCGCACGTGAGCAATTCGAAATCACCGCAGAACCAACACCTTTTCAACGGGTGTCACTGATCTATCACTGATTTGATTTTCCACGAAAAAAGGACTTGAAGCAAGATTGCCACAAGTCCTTTGATGTTTTTGATGTCTGCCGTTTTGAAACGGAGCAGAACAAATTAACCCGACCAGGACTTGAACCTGGAATAACAGAATCAAAATCTGTTGTGTTACCGATTACACTATCGGGTTAGCTGAGCCGCATTTTAGATGTGAGCTCGAAAACCAGCAACCCTATTTCTCACAGTCTTTTCTTTTGGAGAGAACAACAATCCAAAAAGAGAAACCACAACGAAAATAAGGATCGCCGCAATTAGTCGTTGCGAAGCTTCATGCCCATTTCACCAAGCTTCAAACGAATTTCGTTTAAAGACGTGACTCCAAAGTTACGACTCGCAAGAAGCTCATCAGGAGTACGAGAAACCAAGGCTCCAATGGTTTGAATCGCCAGACGATTCATACATTTTCGAGAACGCACAGACAAGTTCAAATCCGCAATCGGACGGTTCATCGACGCCTGCTCTTCTGGAGACAGGTTCTGATCCGTAAAGCTTTCGCGAGAATGAACCTTGTGCAGATTCAAACCAATTCGCAAACTATGAGCAGACAACAGCTCTCGGATTTCCAGCAAACTGGTTTCTCCGAAGTTCTTTCCTGCCAACAGCTCCTGCTCACTGATTTCTGTCAAATCACCCAGTGTGTTGATATCCATCGCCGCAAGACAGTTGCGACTTCGCACAGACAGTTCGAAGTCGGTCACCGGACGACCCAGAAGCTGCTTCATGCGAGCTTCTTGGCGAGCTTCTTCTTCGTCGTAATACATGTCCTGAGTTGCGTCGATGTCCTTCAGGTACAACAACGCCTGCTCGTGATTTGGATCGAAGTCCAAAATGCGACGGAAGCAGAATGCAGCCGACTTGTAGCTTTCACGGTCTTCATAAAGCAGACCAAGATTCAACAAAGCACCAATAAAATATGGTGGGCGAGACAGGCTGCGTTCGTAGTAGCGAATCGCTTCTTCGTCGTTTCCACGCAATGAATTTTCGGCGGCCAGCCAAAACAAAGCTCGAGAATGATGAGGATCCATATCCACAGCACGCTCGAAGTATTCAACAGCTGTTAATGCGTCGCCGCGATCTGCCCAAATGCAACCCATTTGAAAGCTGTATTCGGCTCGACTGGCAGCAGCAGCAGCAACGCTTCGCAGCATCTGTTCTGCCATGTCTGTTTCGCCGCCCGCACGAAGACAACCTGCCTGACGCAAGGTCGCATCGATTTGGTCGTAACCGTTTTTGCCCGCATCTTCAAATCGAGCCGCCGCATCTTGATGCCGCCCCGTTGAAGTTAATGCTTGAGCATGAAAGTACATGGCGATCCCGTCTGCTGTCACCTGCTTGAGTAAGTTGTCGGCCAACGTATGATCGGCCAACAAATAACAGGTAACGCCTGCTCGAGCCAATTGAGGCTGAGTGGGACTGCCTTCAGCAATCTTTTGATTTAGATCAGTCAACGCTTGGCGAACATCGGTGGCCTGAGGCCCCATCAGAATCGTACGCAGCGCTTCCACTTGGTCCATGGAAAGAGCACTATTCAGATTCAGCAATTCTTCGACGTTGATCTCATTCACTGCGGGCACTGACCTTTTCCTTCCGACAGACACGAATTTATCCCGACGAATCAGCCCAGAAGGCCGTCGCTGGAATTTCTTGAATCGGGCACTTTATCGCAATCCAACACTTGACACAAACCGGCTGTCAATTTTCGCACAAATTCGAAAATCGTTTTCCGCCAAGAATGCGAAACAACCAACTCTTCGGCAAAAACGGCCTCTACGGCCAGTCAACCCCGCCACAAAACCGAAGTTTGCCGGACTGGACACCTTCCACACCAAGTGAGGAAGGAGCAATCTCAGCGCACAAAAAAGCCTTCGAGCGAAACACAGCATCGAAGGCCATTTTTGATCACGCCGAAACCAGACAACATCGTGCCGAACGGCAGACAGCCATTTATTCTTCAAACTTATCCACATCAACAACCAAAGCAGGAACTTCACTGTTGCCTTTGGCCACAGTGACTTCGAACTTACGCTCAACCCAGCCACAACGTTCATGCCACACTCGAAATGTGTGGTCACCCACAGGCAAATTTTTGATTGTAAATTCGCCCTTCTCATTGGTCACAGCCGCGTATGGATGCTCAACAACAAGCCAATAAGCCTTCATTTTACTGTGATAGTCACACACAACGGGAACAGGAAGACGCTCCTTTTCTTCGGTCACGATATTGACCCCTTTGCCTTTGCCCGTATTTCCAGCCACAACAAGGTTTTCCTGCAGATTACTCCCATTCACCCGAGTGTTGTGAGCAACTGGATCTGAATTCAAAACCTCAATCGTTTGTCCAGCAACAACAACCATTGCGTGAGGTGTAAACAAACAGTTTTTCTGATCGAAAAACACCTTGGCTGCCTTATCGACTCCCTCCATGTTGACGTCATCGGGAGTCTTATAAAGGTAGACGAAACAGTTCGCGACGCCCTTTGTTTCCTCGTCAATCAGCAGATCGTTGTTGAACACATCGGTCGCAGAACAAACTTCTGCATCCTTGCTCGCTGCCCCTTTTTGGAATCTGAGTGTCTTCTTAGGAAGATCGCCTTTCACAACGATCTTGCCAGAAATTGTGCCCCATTGAGCAGAAGCTGTTGAAGTCGCAAACACGGCAACCAATAGGATTAAGCCACAATTCTTCATTGCATTTCCTTTTAATTGTTATCAAGCACAGAGAGGCAGTCCTCAAGCCAGTTTCAAACTGCCCAAACAAAAGGAAGGAAGTCTGATATTGCTGAACTGAGGAAGTTCAGGCGGCTTGTGGGGTTGGAAAATTGGTTTCAAAATCTTGCTGTTTCGCAAGACGATCCATTAAGCAATTGTACCGCGAATGCACCTTAAAGTCGACGGGCAGTCATTCGAAATTCAGAAACAAGCAGGTGGACCTGAACATGACATTCGTTACTTTTTGACTAACCCCAACCACGTGATTTGCATCAATCCATTTCTCTGTACACACTAGCTGCCCTAGAAACTTGTGATTTTGGGCCAAAATTCTCTGCCCCCGCTTCCATAAGATCGTCTCATGCTGTCCCGTCTGGCAACGTATACCTTACTGGGCATTGAAGCTCGTCCCGTGGAAGTCGAGGTCGATATTTCTCCCGGATCCCTGCCCAAGACAATCTTGGTCGGGCTGGCAGAAGCCGCCGTCAAAGAAAGCACTCACCGAATCGAACGAGCGCTCGTGAACAGCGGTTACGGTCGTCCGATGGATCGAGTGGTCATTAATCTGTCTCCGGCCGATCTGCCAAAAGAAGCAGCCGCACTGGACTTGCCCATTGCCTTGGGTTTGCTGATTTCCGACGACCAAATTGTGCCTCGCAACGACATTCACCCTGTTTTTGTCGGCGAACTGGCTCTTGATGGAACTCTTCGACCAATTCGAGGAGCACTTTCCATGGCCATTGCGGCTCGAGATTCCGGAAAAACGCAAATCGTGGTGCCATCTGCCAACGCCATCGAAGCAGCCGTGGTTGAAGGAATCGACGTCATTTCCGTGGGCAATTTGACAGAAGCTGTGGGATTTCTGACTGGAGAACTGCCGTTGGATCCACTGGCGTTTAGCTGGGATTCCGCTCGCGACAACTTTGGCAGCTATGACGTGGACTACGTTGACGTGAAAGGGCAAGAAACCGCCAAGCGAGCTTTAACAGTCGCCGCCGCGGGCCGCCATCACATCTTGATGATTGGCAGCCCAGGCACCGGAAAGACGCTGCTTTCTCAACGGCTGGGCACCATTTTGCCTCACCTAGAACCCGAAGAAAGCCTCGAAACAACTCAGGTTTACAGTGCCGTGGGACGACTAGAACCGGGGCAACCGCTGCTGCTGACTCGCCCTTTTCGCTCGCCTCATCACACCATTTCTGAAGCCGGACTTGTTGGCGGAGGCAGTCGACCTCAGCCGGGAGAAATCAGCTTGTCTCATCATGGCATTCTGTTTTTGGACGAGCTTCCTGAATTCAACCGCAGAACGCTTGAGGTCATGCGACAACCGCTGGAAGACCAGTGTGTCACGATTTCTCGAGCAACCGGCAGCGTGACATTTCCAGCAAATCTGATGCTGGTCGCTGCCATGAACCCGTGTCCGTGCGGTTTTCGAGGAGACCCGAAGCGGCAATGCACCTGCAATCCCATGCAAATCGAACGCTATCTTTCTCGAATCAGCGGCCCACTGCTGGATCGAATTGATATTCACATCGAAGTTCCACCAGTTCCGTTTAAGGAACTTTCGACCGCCAAGGATGGCACAACCAGCCAGCAAATGCATGCAGCGGTCGTCCAAGCGAGAAGTCGGCAAGCGGCCCGATTTCAGGGCCAGAAAACACGAGTGAACGGTAAAATGAAGCCGCCGGAAATCCGTGTTTACTGCCAACTGGCCTCTGATGCAGCCGATTTATTGGAAGTGGCAATGGAAGAAATGGGGCTTTCGGCTCGAGCACACGACAAGATTTTAAGAATCAGTCGCACCATCGCAGACTTGGACGATTCTGATGATATTCAGGTGCAACACCTGACAGAAGCCATCAATTACCGCACTTTGGACCGCAACTACTGGCAGCAATAAAGCCCGTGTTTTAGGAAACACTCACGAAAGTCATTCCCAAGAGTCGAAATTGCGAGCACTGAAGGCAAAACATCGAATTGACTTCAAACCAACTGGCGATATGCTACGCGGCTCCAAAAATTTTACTGACCAAGTCAGATATTGAAAGTTAGATCCCGATGGGACGTGTTGAAAGAGATCGCGAGATTGCTCGCCGACGTAAACGCCGAGTTCAGCTGAAAAAGCTTCGGACCAAGTACGCTGCTGCAACTTCAGAAGCTGAAAAAGTGGAATTGCTAGCGAAGGCTCGACGAATGAGCCCCTTCATTGAATTGGAACCAGCGGCAGAAGCCAGCTAAATCCAGTTCAACATGAAGTGGTTGCAAATTCGCGACTGCAACAATGAGCGAACGACGTACATCGCCGGCAAACAAGCCTCGCGAAACGCCAAAGAAAACCTAACGAGTGCTGGTCAGCAGGACTCGTTTTTTCCTTGCGCGGATTTCCGTGGATCCACACGATGCACGACTGACAAATGATTTGACCGACACCGCTGATCACGACTGCCTAAAACGGTATCTGATTTTCAGCCAAAACGGTCTACTTGATACTCAATTCACCAGATGGCCTTAACACTTTCGGAATATGCAGTCACCCTTGATGATCGCAAACTGATCTGGCCCAAAGTGCCTGCGCCGATCTCATTAAACAGTCGTCCGTCAATCAAACCACTGCCTGGTATTCAAGTCGTCTTATGGGATGTTTACGGAACGCTTCTGCGAACTCCTGACGATTCGTTTACGCTCCTGCCGGAACCAGTGATCCGATTGCAAGTCGCGTTGGACAAGACAATTCATGAATTCAACATGTGGAATCACATGTATCGCAAGCCTGGCCCGCCATGGCAATCGATGATTCATCAGTACCGCGAATATGTTGACCGAGCCGCCATGGTGGCTGCGAAGCATCGAGGCGACATCACCAATGTGAATCTTGTGGCCATTTGGCGTTCCATCATTGGCCGGTTGTTCGAAAAGGAATTCACCTACGATACCGATACACTCGGAAACGAAGCTCAGCTCAGTGAAAAGGTGGCTTATTTCTTTCACCGAAGTTTGCAGGCGTTAGAAGGTCGAGCAGATGCGGGCACCATGATGACTCAGCTGCGAGAAGCTGGGATTCAGCAGGGTGTGCTGGCAGATGGCCAAAAATTCACCTTGCTACAGATTGCTCAAAACACGCTGAATGACGATCACCCGCCGCTCAGAACACTGCTGTCTCCCAATCTGAATACACTTTCTTACCAATATGGGATTCGCAAACCGTCTCCATCGTTGTTTGAAATTGCCGTAGAGCGGTTGGAGGAAGCTGGAATTTCCCCAGAACAGACTCTGCATGTCAGTAGCCGCTTGACCGACAGCCTTGTCCCAGCGAAAACACTGGGAATGAAAACAGCACTGTTGGCCGTTGAAAAAACCGGACTTGAGGCTGACAATCAATTCATTAAAGATCCTGAAACAAGACCTGATCGACTTCTGACAGATTTATGTCAGATTACCAATGTCGTTTTAGGTTAAGATATCACTCCGGCAGCGTCAGATGCTGCCCCTTTGCATGTGGCCTTCAATTAGGTTTCCGCTCTTTACCATTTGATATTCCCTGCCGACATTTGATTCATCAATGATGTTCGGCACAGCCAAGAATCAGCACGATGCCTTCGGAATCCATCCTTGATCTCAGCAGCCTCGATTTCAGCAAACCCATCTTCGATCTCGAAGATATTCGTCGAGTGAATCCTCAGCGACACGAAATGGAACAGCTGACGGCAATTGTCCATGTGGATGAAGAAAACCATCGAATCGTGGGCTACAAAGACATCACCGAAACCGAATTTTGGGCCGCCGGACATATGCCCGGTTTTCCTTTAATGCCGGGAGTCGTTCAATGTGAAGCGGCTGCTCAGCTGGGTGGTTTTTATGCTCGAAAGTTTGACTTAATCGGCGGCGATTATCTGGGTTTTGGCGGCATGGACAAAGTGCGTTTTCGCAAACCCATTTTTCCCGGTTGCCGATTAGACTTGGTGGCAGAAGTGAGTCGAGTTCGAGCTCGCAAGTTGGCTCAATTCCGCTTCCAAGGCTTTGTCGATGGCCAGTTACGATTTGAAGGACAGATGTTGGGAGTCACCGTGAATCGAGATCACGACCTCACATCTTAAACAGCCGCACTGAAGAAATGATCTGATCGCCC
>CAYTUE010000084.1:0-4259 GCA_964441085.1 uncultured Planctomycetaceae bacterium | reverse complement strand
GGGCTTCATGAAAGTAATGACGTTTGTCACTGCGAACTTTTAACTTTTGTTTTCACACACATCATCAAACACACTTCAATGCCAACTGATGTGGCTAAGAATTCCGTGATGGAAATCTGTCTTTCGTAGATTTCCAATTCCAACGTGTTGAACTGCCCTCCACGATCAGCCATCCTGAGTGTATGCAAACTGCTCCTATCAAATCGATGAAGCCCTACTTCCAAGTCATTGAAGATTTGGAAGGCACATTGGACTGGCCCACGTTTCTTCAGAACGACAACCCCGTCGAACTGGACATTGGCTGTGGTCGAGGCCTGTTTACGTTTACCGCCGCCTGCGCGAATGCCGACGTGAATTATATTGGCTTTGAAATCGACTATCGAGAAGGGCGTCGAGCAGCCAGTCGGATCCAAAAGCGGCAGATGCCGAATGCTCGCATCATCGGTGGCGACGGCAACCTTTTGCTACAGAAGTTGATTAAGCCAAGTTCGGTTCAAGCTGCTCATGTTTACTTTCCAGACCCGTGGTGGAAAAAGAAACATCAGAAACGCCGAATTTGGAATCAGACATTTGTTGATTCGCTGGCTCGAGTTCTACAACCCGGCGGCCTTGTCCATGGTTGGACCGACGTCGCAGAGTATTGGGAAATCATTCAGCCACTCATGGACAACCAAGAACGGTTTACCATTTGCGAACCACCGAACCTGAACGACCCTGATCACGATATGGATTACCAAACCAGCTTTGATCGTAAAAAGCGAAAATTGGGCCTGCCAATTTATCGTGGCCTGTGGCAACTCACGACGGAATCATAAACCACCTCGCATCCAAGATGCGGGTGAGGCACCAGGCGATTGCGCCATTTCACTCCATTCCGAAATCATTCTGCGATACTGCATCACGAGCCCCCTTGTTTTTCGATACGGCATCGGAATCTCTGCTGGCAAGACGTCGTTTTTCAGACCTTTTTAAGGTACGGGCGGCCACGAACCACATCTGGTATCTTTTTGTGCTGCTCATGTATTAAACTGGTTCTTCATCTTCAATTTGCACAAGGCCTCATGAAGTCAGATCCTGACTGGCACCAAATCACAAGTGTTTTAATCATCCGAAATCTGAGTCCTCTATTTGATCACTCGTCAGTTCCATCCTTTCGAACAGGTTGATTTCTCTTGTCGATCACACGACGAACATTTCTTAAGACAGCCACGGCGGCGGCATCTGCATCCACAGCATCAGCCGCTCCTTGGGGATTTGTTCGCAAAAAACGCACCCTTCGAGTTCTCGGCACACACGTCACGTTACAGGAACCCTTGCGACGCCAAGCTCAAAAGGATCTGGGGATCGATATTCAGTTCGAACCGGGTGGCAGTGCTCGAGTCTTGCATCAAGCATCCACGCGCCCCAAAAGTTTTGATCTGTATGAACAGTGGTCGAACAGTATCAAGGTGTTATGGCAAGCTGGTTCGATCCAGCCAATCGATATCAAGCGGTTGCACTATTGGAATGAAATTAACGATCTGACTTTGACCGGCAAGCTGACTCCGGAAGCAAAAATCGGTGCTGGCGACGCTCCTAACAAATTGCTGTACGTCCAAAAAAACGGACAAATTGGTGCCAACCCCACTGGTCAAATTAGCTTTCTTCCATACGTTCATAATGTCGATTCATTTGGCTACGATGCAGATGTTATCGGCAAAGGAACGGCCTACGAAACAGAAAGCTGGAGCTGGCTACTGGATGCTCGATGGAAGGGCAAAGTGGCAATTGTGAACGAACCCACCATTGGCTTATTTGATGCGGCTTTAGCGATTCAAGCATGCCAACTGGCAAGCTTTGAAGACATCGGTAATCTCACCAAACCAGAAATCGATAAGCTGTTTGGTATTCTTGTGGAGCTACGACGCGAAGGCCACTTTCGAGGCTTTTGGAACAGTGTGCCCAATTCTGTCGATTTAATGGAACGTGGTGAAGCGGTTGTAGAAAGCATGTTTTCTCCAGCCGTATTTGCGTTAAAAGCCAAAGGAACAAACTGTGTTTACGCCTCACCAAAGGAAGGTTACAGGGCTTGGCATGGTGTCATGTGCATCTCATCGGCAACTGAAGGTCCCGCCAAAGATGCGGCTTATGAATATATGAACTGGTGGCTTTCTGGATGGCCAGGAGCATTCATCGCCAAGCAGGGATACTATATTTCGAATCCTCAACGATCCAAAACATTTTTGTCGAACGAAGAATGGGACTACTGGTACGAAGGCCAAGCGTCACGCAAAGATCTCTTGGGGACGGATGGAAAAGTGGTTGTGAAAGCCGGTGAGACTCGTGACGGAGGATCATACACAAGACGCTTTAGCCAAATTGCGGTCTGGAATACCGTGATGGACAATTATGAATACACGTTACCTGGATGGAATGAATTTCTTTCAGCCGGGTGATCTTGCCTTTTTACTTTCAACTTGGGCTCTCTTGACCGCCTTCACAGATCGAAACGTATCGTGAAATCTCTGCGATCCAATATCTACACCAGCTTTGCTGTCATCGTTGCCCTGTTGATTGCAATTGGACTGTTTGGATATCTCGGAGCCAACAAGCTGAATCAATCGTCGACAGCGATCAGACAGGTATCAAAAATTGATGCTGCTGTCAGCGATATTGATGGCAAGGTCACAGAATTGCAGTTGCGAGTATCTCGCTACATGGCAACCGGACACGATTGGTTACAAGACGACATCATTCGGCTGAACGACGACCTCATTGTCAATATCAACGAACGAGCCAAAAGCCAAACAGATCCTGAAATGCAGGATCTGTTTTTGCGAATGTCCGAACGCCTTCCTGAATATCGAAGCCAATTTGATTCTGTGATTGAAGAACGCGGACTCCGCACAAATCTGGTTCAAAAACAGCTTCCCGCAAAGGCAGATCAAATTGACGCGTTATTGCACCAAATGATGGATCTTGCCCAAACCACTCAACAGGTTCCACCTTTCGATGCAGCGGTTCTGCAGTGCCGAAGTCATTTTCTGAAAGCAAAGCGATTGCTGCTGAGATACTACATCGTCGCAGACGCCATCTTTGTGACAGATGCGATCGATCAAATTGACATGGCCATCGAATCCATGTTGCCACTTCAAGCAACAGGGCAGATCAACTCCATCCGATTGAACCTGATCCAAGAGCTTCAAGACTACAAGAGTCTGGGAATTCGATCCGTTCAAGCGACTCGCAGCTACCTGTATTTGGTGAATGTTGTGATGGCAGGCGAAGCGGCTGAAGTAACTTACTTTTCCAACAGACTGAGACGACTTTCACAAACACAACACAACCAAATTTCACAAGCGATGGCGGTGACGACCACAAGCGTTCGGCGCACCACAATCATCGGAATCGGTATCGCAGTTGCGATGGGCATCTCCATCGCCAGTCGTTTAGGAGGGCTCATTTTAAAACCAGTAGTTGCTCTGACAGGAACGTTTGAACAATTGGCAGCTGGCAAAACAGCCGTGGCAATTCCGGGAACTCAACGCAAAGACGAAATTGGTAAAATGGCTTTGGCGGCAGAAGTCTTCCGGCAACAGAATTTGGAGCAAGAACAACTGCTTGAAAACGCAAAGTCGTTGACAACCGAACTGGAAACCAAAGCCAATGAGCTGGAAACCACCAACGCCGAATTAGACAGTTTTGCCTATGTTGCATCACACGACCTGAAATCACCGTTGCGAGGAATTCGACAACTCGCCGTATGGATTGAAGAAGACGCGGGACACCTGCTCCCCGAAGAATCTGTCAAACATTTCAAAGCCATGCAATCGCGAGTACAGCGAATGGAAAGACTGCTGGAAGATCTCTTGAACTTTTCTCGAGTTGGCAAAAACTCGGCAGCCCCTGAAATTGTCGACATGAATGCCTTGCTGGCCGAGGTCATCGAGATGACAGATAATCCCAGCCATGTGAAAATTCAGGTCTCCAAACCTCTACTGACACTTCGAACGATCCGAATTCCCCTTGAGCAGATCTTTTTGAACCTGATCGGAAATGCGGTCAAATACAACGACAAGGGGGAAGACGGTCGCATTGAAATTCACTGGGAACAAAAAGAAGATCACATTCTCTTCTGCTTTCGAGACAACGGTCCCGGAATCGACCCCAAACACCACGACCGAGTGTTTCAGATGTATCAGCGAGTTGGCGACGCACAGGTTGACGGAAGTGGCATGGGATTGGCCATTGTTAAAAAGCAAATCGAAAGTCACCACGGC
>CAYTUE010000083.1:0-17473 GCA_964441085.1 uncultured Planctomycetaceae bacterium | reverse complement strand
CCCGACTGATTCCTCCTGTTTAAACTCGTCCGAAAACACTCGGCGAGATCGTTTCGATTTCTTGGACATTTGCTTCTCCTGAAGACATTCTGAGGAATGAATCCGGAGGCCACCAGTCATGGGCTAACGCACAGTCCCATGCTGAGAAGCATGCCGGGCCAACCATAAACGAAGCCTGCCCCGAAAAACGGTGCAGGCTCTTTTTGTTCTGTTCGAGGCGTTGGTGCGTGCCAGCACGCCGCAACAAATTTACGACGTTAGTTCCAGATCAATTGTGTTATCTCCAGCCTTAACCTCTACTTTCAGTTCGCTTCCATTGCCATCGTTGTGGTATTTCGCAGGGATGGTTTCTTTTTTTGCAGGCGCATATTCCTCTCCGCCCTCATCACCAATCTGGTTAGCTCCAGTAGAAACAAGCACCTCATTCTGCCCAACAACAGCCCCAGGCACACCACCCAAGTACTGAAGGGTGTATTTTCCAGAACTGTCGCTGACAGCTGTGGCCGACCGACCACCGCTTACTGGATTGAAGATAACATTCGCTTCACTGACCGGTTGTCCGTCCAAAGTCACCGTCCCCGTCACGGTTCCAACCTCTGGCATGTCACTAGCCCCATCACCACACCCGAGGGGTAAGGTGAGTACAAGACTCACAGTGAATAACATCGCTTTTCTCATGACTATTCGTTCCTGGATTCGTTCTGGATTGAAAAAGAGGGTGCCCGAAAATTTTCGGCCACCCTCATATCGAATTGCGATCGCCAATGAAGACGACCAACTTTTGCCAAACACCTAGTGCGTTATCGGCTCCCTGAGACTTTTGATTTCTCAATGAGCCTTTGGGACTTTAGTCTGCAAGCCCGCACACCTTGTAATGTGGCAGGCTTAGTATTCACCAATGACGTTACCGTCCCGTACAGAAATCAGATTCTCGAACAAGCTGTCGGGAGTTCCACCACCAACTGTGTGCTGTACGTTCTCACTGATAAACCGTACAGACCCGTCTGCTAAGGTGAATTGAGCTCCGCCTTGATGCAGGCTGGAGAACCCCTGCCGGCCGTCATTGACGTCAGCATTGATCGCCACCTTACCACTGCCGGCTACCTGCACGTACCCATCCAAGGTAGTATTGTCAGCATTTCCGTTGTGTCCGAAGACAACGGCCGCTCGCAAAATTCGCCCTTGTCGTACCCAGGCACGTTCGCCAACGGCAATTGTGTTACTAGTACCATCCGTGATGTCTCGAATTCGTGTTTTGGGAATCGTGTTGTTTCCGCCATTGGTCCCTGGAACGAAAAAGCCAGTCGGGTCCTGGCGCTCAATCTGCTCGTGATCATTCGAACCAACGTAATTGGAAGTTGCAAGGTCTTCAGCACTGAAACCGCCAGTTCCGTCGTTAACGTCGTGTTCGTCATTCAGGTCTGGGCCGGGATCGGAAGGACAGCGGAACGCCGCGTACGGACTCTGCATGAGTGCCAGTTTGGTGGGGTCGCTAACAGCATCATGTAGGCGGTCTGGAACACCAGGACCAAGTTGGCTGTACAGTGGAGCTTGATCAATAAATGGCATTAAGAAGACGGCCCACCCCCAGCTGGCGTGTGTGCTTTCCGTACCACCATCTAGCTCGTTGTCGTAGCTGAGTGCTGGAAAGACCCGATGCACGTCGTGGTAGTTGTGCAACGCAAGTCCGATCTGTTTCAGATTGTTCTTACACTGAGTACGGCGAGCCGCCTCCCTTGCTTGCTGAACGGCTGGCAATAACAGCGCGACCAGAATTGCAATGATTGCAATAACAACGAGTAGTTCAATCAGCGTGAACCCTCGTGAGTGATTTCTTCTTTTCAACATACGTATATCCATTTCTAAAAGAAAGACAGACAACCAAAGCGAAGGCTCTGATTGATTCAACATATTTCGAAACACGACCACACGAAAAAAGTCAGTGGTTCGTTTCAGGTAAGAACAGTTTTGACGACACGGTACATCTCCTATCGTCCCTGCATAGGGTTTCCTACACAGTAATAACAAACTCTTCAATGCGCCGTTGACCACATCCTTTTTGTCAATTGGAGTGCAATTCTGCAAAATAGAGTTTTGTGTCCAGCCCTACCTTCCTAGTGGCTTGTCAGCATTGAATTTTAGGGTGAACGAATTTCAATTTGCACTTGGCGTCGTCGATTTTCATTTGCCAGTCGACACCACGTTGAGTTTCGGTGACGTCGGCAGACCATGCACCGAGTCTCACGTTGTAGTAATTCAAGTTCGCCAATACGCCTGCCGCTGATGCATTGGCGTGTCATGCTGCTGAGTTCGTTCTCAGCGATGTTTAACCAGCTGCCATGTTTGGGCGTAAAGCAGAAATTGATGCGACGAACATATTGACGTGCCCGTTCAGGTTCAAAGGCTTCGTAAAATGCCCCGATGGTATGCGTATTGAGGTTGTCGCAGACGAGTGTGATTTGATCACAATCGGCGTACCGACCGTCCAGCAGAGAAGCCACCTCCTGAGCCCAGTCGAATTTAGTGCGTTGCTCTCGTGCTGTGGCTTGCCGCCAGCCAGCAAGCGGTTCGCAAAACATGAAAATCGAAGCAGTGCCGTTTCGTTCGTATTCGTAGCCGATCCGCTGGGGGTGGTTCTTGGTCGCCGGAATTGGCTGACGAGTTTCGTTGATCAATTGCACTGGTTGCTCATCCATGCAAACAACCGGCTGCGATGCATCGTAAGGTTTTCGTAGGTTTCGAGCACGTTTTCCATGTGCGCCATGAACTCGGCATTGGCTTTTGACGGGATGACCCAATACTCCGTACTTCGTTTTGTATTCATGCGATTTTTTTTAGCGTTTGACGGACTGTCTCATGGCTGATCGTTCGCAAGGATCTCCAACTCCACCACTTTTCGCGCCAGCAGACGCAATGGCCATTTACCATAACCCTCCGGCGGGGGACCCAGCCGCATCGCAATCACTTTTGCTTCTTGGCTACCGTCAAGAAGTTTTTTGGCACCAGCAGTCGAGGATTTTTTGCGATTCAGCGTCTCGTCAAAGCCAAGCTCGACAAATCGCTGGCGGATATTCTCAACAGTCTTGGTGCGACAAGAGTAAGCGTCGGCAATTTGAGCGTCAGTCCATTGAGGCCCACTTGCATCAGCTTTCAACAGAATCTGTGCTCGACGAACCTTTTGACTCGTGCCTGAAAGTTTCTTTACAACTGATTCGCAGACTTCACGCTCCGAATCGGTCAAACGAACGATATACTTCTTCTTCACTGCGGAACCCTCCTTGGTTCAAGGTGATGTTCCACAAAGTCGCCTCGATTTGGGAATACGATGCAACCCTAGTTTTCATACATGACAAACCACTAGGCTCTGTGAGCCCGATCACGACGTCTGCTGCCTACTCTTCATCGGGAGCGACTGGTTTCGTCTCATCTTTCGCGACTCCGTGATCAAGATGTTGCCGAAACATCCACGGAAGTAATCCATCATGGTCTGAATAAGCGGGCGTCCACGAATCGTGTGCCACTTTGGGCAGTTCGATGTAAGTCACATTGCCCTGAATTTCACGCAAAGCTTT
Organism: uncultured Planctomycetaceae bacterium; assembly: GCA_964441085.1. Taxonomy (GTDB): domain Bacteria; phylum Planctomycetota; class Planctomycetia; order Planctomycetales; family Planctomycetaceae; genus Fuerstiella. Next base: position 13,901 of record CAYTUE010000083.1, on the reverse strand, counting down.
GACGGCATTTTGACTGTGAGTCACGGGCACTGTGTTGTCTGCGTCGCCATGCACCACAAAAAAGGGCACGTCTTTCACAAGGGGAACTCGACTGCGATCAGGAGCCGCACAAATCGGAGCCACAGCAGCGAATGCAGCAGGGCGCCGGCTGGCTAAATCCCAGCATCCGCTGCCTCCCATGGAAATTCCAGTCAGGTAAACTCGGTCGGTATCCACCTGATTTTCGGAAACCGTTTTGTCCAGTATGTTCAGGACCATCTGGATCATGACATCAGCTTCATCAGCAGGTTCCGAATCTTCTTCAAGTGAATCTGCATTCACCCACTTTCGCTCGACACCACACTGAGGAACCAGTACGTAGCACGGAAACCGCGTTCGCATTGCAGGATTTGCTAAAGCTGTGGGCAGATACTTTAACTGGCTGGTATTGTCGTCGCCTCGTTCGTCTTCACCGTGAAGAAATATGACCAGAGGATATGTTTTTCCTTCTTCAACTTTTGGAGGAGCCATGAGACGGTAGCGGAACGGCGTGTCTTTCAGGTCCTTGGATTCGCTGGGTTGACTCATCGATTGATAAGTTGTGGCAAGATCCACTTTGGCATCGTCGACTTCGATTGTCTGGCCTTCCTCATCGATGGGTTGAAGCACGTGATTTTTGAAGAGCCACCGAACAGAATCGGGAAAGATGGCTCCACCGTGTTTCTGACTGTGACGTCCTGTGCCTCCTACAAATTTGAAATCGTAGTTCTTTTCAGACAGAGCTGCTTTCATGGCCAGATTGGCTTCCCACCAGTTGCCATGTTTGTTTTTCAGATCATTTTCGCCGTCTTGCAAGAACACTCGAATGGGCTTGGGATCGGCCAGTCGAATCAAATCGGGATAGGCACCACCGCCTCGAATATTGGTGAAGCTACCGATGTGACTTAGCACATTGCCGAACCATTCGGGGTGTTGCCATGCGGCAGTGAACGCACAGATTCCCCCAGATGATGCTCCACACATGACCACGTCTTGGGGGGCGGACGAAAGATTCAGCTTATGTTGTTCGGCAATGTGTGGCAGCAGTTCGTCGTGGATAAACTTGGCATATTGATCGCTTAACGTGTCGTATTCGAAACTGCGATTGCTACCCTTCCAACGGTTTTGGGGTTGCTTCGTTCCTTTGTGCCCTGGATTCACAAAAACGCCAATCGTGACGGGCATTTCCTTTCGGTGGATCAGGTTGTCAAACACAACAGAAGCTGCCACTGACCCCGTTTCCTTGAGGTAGGAATGGCCGTCTTGAAAAATCATGACGGGAACGGGAACCAATCCGTCGTATTGTGCGGGGATATAAACAGAGTATTCACGAGTCGTGCCTTCAAAGATCTGGCTCTTCCATTCGTGAAGTTCAACTTTTCCTTGAGGAACATCGTCTTGGCGGATGGAATCGGGCCCCAACTGATAGATGGCATCTGGATCATCATCGGCCACGACAATTGATGGCATCGCAGTGAATGAACACAGGCAGATGAAGATAAGCAAAGGCAAAAAATCGACTCGTTCGATTTGTTTCATGGCAGAGATCTCAATATCAACATGGAAATGCAATCTTTGGAACCCCTGTAAGCTAACGGTTTTGGTGTGATCTGAGTAGTATTTGGAATCGCAAGCTGACAGGATTTCTCGCGAGTTGCTTTGTTGGCAGTCGATTTTTTCAGGTGCGTTCTTTTTTTGATTGACCATTTGGCCTTATGGCATTTGAAATTGATATTTCGTGTGATCACGATTCTGCCGCTGTGAATTGTGATTCGATTCAGGCAGCGTTGGTCAGCGCTTTGGAACAAGAAGAAGTTCGAACAGCTGTTTTGAGCGTGACTTTGGTTGATAACCCCACCATGCATCGGCTGAATCGAGAGCATTTGCAGCACGACTATCCCACGGACGTTATCAGCTTTCCGCTGGAGTGGATGTGTGACGATGAAAGCTTGGAAGATCGGGCGGGATTCGCAGAAGGCCGGGCCAAAGATGCGTTGATTGAGGGAGAAATCGTCGTGAGCGTTGATTATGCCGAAGAAATGGCAAAACGCTGTGGCTGGACGACTCAGAACGAGTTGACACTGTATGCGGTTCATGGAATGCTTCACATCTGTGGATATGACGATCTGACACCGGATGAAAAACAACTGATGCGACTTAGGGAAAAGGCGATTTTGGGACACCTTGGTATCAAGGTCACGTACCCAGATGACGCCACATTTGACGACGACGAGCCTCCAGGGAAGTCTTCTGGTTCGTGCGATGCTTCTTCAGTGGAGACGCCGAACTCATGAATGCACTGGAAGTTACTGCGGCCTTCATTGCCGTTGGAATTCTCATTCTTGTCACATTGCACTGCTTTTGTCTGCGAGATTTTTCTCGCGGTCGCTTGGAAGAACTCTGCGTAAAACGAGGTGAGCCAGAACGATTCAGCAAGATCCTGCAGAATCACGATCGGTACTTGCTGCTTTCCGAAGTCGTGCTGTTGGTGCTGCTTGTTTCGGCAGCCATCGCAGCAAACGAACTGTTCTTTTTACACGGGGCGAAGTTGCTTCAGCCTGGGGCTCAGTTGAATGAAAGTTCGACGAACGCGTGGTCGATGCTGCTGACAGTCGCCAATGTCGCAGCCGTATTGGTTGCCGCTTCATTCTTTTTAGTCGCTTTGCCGTGGACGTTGGCGCGAGTCATCGGGGAACTTTGGCTGTATCATACTTTGCCTTTGTTCAACGGTATCTATTGGCTGCTGTCTCCGATCTGGTTTTTGGTATTTCGGTTGGACCGAATCATTCATCGGATCTTTGAACTGCCTGAACCCGATTCCGAAGCGGCCACTCATATGCTGACTGAAGAACTGCTTTCAGTGGTTCATGAAAGCCAGCGCGAAGGAATCATTCAATCGACCGCATCCAACATGATTCATCGTGTCATCGACCTTCAAAACGAAGACGTGGCATCGATTATGACTCCCAGAACAGACATGGTGACTATTGAAGCCGATGTCCCACTTGCGGACGCGATGAATGTTGTTTTGGAATCCGGCTTTTCTCGGATGCCCGTGATTCGAGAAGGCATCGATGACATCGTTGGAATTCTGTATGCCAGAGACCTGTTGTCTCATGCAACAGCTTCTGTTGCCTCAGACGATCAGGGAGCAAACGCTGCTGCAGGCTCTGCTGTGGGCTCTGCTGCGGAACAGTGTGCCGCTGATATTGCTCGAGAAGTCTTGTATGCTCCGGAAAGCCAAGGGATAGGAGACCTGTTGGATTCCATGCGCGTGAAAAAAGTTCACATGGCCATCATTGTCGACGAATACAGCGGCGTATCGGGCGTTGTGACAATGGAAGATATCCTCGAAGAAATTGTGGGCGATATTTCTGACGAGTACGATAAGCAAGACGACACGCTGTGGATCAAACACACCGATGGAATCACAGAAGTGGATGCTCGATACCACCTCGATGATCTCAACGAAGCCTATTCGTACGGGTTTCCAGAAGACGAAGAATTCGACACCATTGCAGGCTTTGCTCTTTCCTGCTTTGGTCGCATTCCTGCCGTTGGCGACGAACAGACATGGAACAACTTAAAGTTGGTGATCTTAGAAGCAGACCAACGCAGTGTTTTAAAAGTTCGCATTGAAGGATACGGCGACAGTCGAGAAAGCCGGCGAGCCGCGTCGGAGTAGGTCCGCTTGATGATTGTCAAAACGTCACCCAGCGATTTGCCGATTCACAATGCGTCTATTTCACAATGCATCTGTGATGACTGCTTGCTGCTGATGCAATGAAAAGCCACGTCAAAGAACGCACGCAGACAGTTGTCACCAACCGTTCAGGCAGATTTTCATCATAGGAAGTCGTTTTTTTAAACTTCTGACAGATTCGCGAGGCGGTATGACGCTCTTTCTTTGTCATAATTACAGCTGCTGAAGTTCCATGGTTGGATTCGCAATGAATGAATCCCATGTTTTCAGTGTCAAGTTCTCTGCACGCCTCCGCTCAACAGTAATCAAGCACAATGAGTGAACATCTCTGGTACTACGAACTGCATGATTCGATTCATGGTCCGATTTCGACGGACGAAATCCAAACAATGGTTGCCGGGGGGCGGCTTTCTGCGAATGACCGAATTCGGCCTGAATCATCAGAAGAATGGATCTCTGTCGTTGAGCTCAAGACTCTGGTCGAAAACGTGGCGAGTGGCGAAGACGAATGGGAAGAAGTCACTGACCTTGATGATTTAAACTTCACCTTCGAAGAATCATCCGCTGGAATTGCCCGCACAGACGAAACCGCCGACGAAAAGAGCGATGATCGCCATTTGGAACTGGATATCGATTCTTTTCAATTGTCCGGAGACCCAGAAGACGCTCGCCATTCCGCCTTCCAATCTGCCCCAGACAGTTCGTCTGAAACGATGTGGATGGTAGAATCTGTAGGACAGGTTCTTGGTCCGCTGACGATGCACGAAGTGATCGGCATGGCCGAAATAGGAGCTCTTGTTGAAGGCGACAAAGTTCGCAAGCAAGACGATTCCGAGTGGGACACTGCTGAATCCATTCCTGAATTGGCGGCTGTTCTTGCTGGAACCGTTGGTACTTCAGAACCTGTTAGCACTTCAGAATCTGATGGTACTTCAGAGCCCAATGGCTTCACTGTGGATGAAGCAGCATTGGCTGGGAAAGAAACTTCTGACAGTTCGGGGCACGGGCCGAAAAATTCGGCGAAGAGCAGAACAGCTCAACGTTCATCGAAGGCTGGATCAAAGAAACAGCCCGGTCGAAAACGCCGACGAAAGAAAAAGAGATCAAAGAAGGATCAATTGCTGGCCGAAATTTTTTCGGATGTGTTTGCCGAAGACGGCAAGGTGCGAGATCTTTCGGAGCGACCGGATTTGGCGAAACCTGCCGCGCACACAGAAGCTCATCAGCCCGTGACAACGCCCGCTTCTGCGAATGCTGCGATCAATCTCAGTACACCGATCAATCCCACTGCACCGGTTAATCCCAGTGCACCAGCTCCTACCGAGCATCTTGGATCACCTTCGCCAAGTACTGCGATCGCAGGCGCGGCAAGCCCGGCAGGATATCCGTCGCAGGCAATGCCACCCACTGGCAGCCCGATGGCAGGTGGTCCGCCCACAGGTGGCCCGCCCACAGCGGGCGCTATGCCAGCTCCTGCAGCCTTCGTACCGCCAGCCAAACAGAAGAAACAAAAAAGTGGAGGTGGATCAATTTCATTACCAGAGCCGCCAGTTTTAGCTGGAATTGGCGGCGCAATCTTGGTTGTGATTCTGGGCGTCGGAGGATTCATGGGATGGATTCCCTTACCCGGATTTGGCCCCAATGCAAAGGCCCTGTTCGCTGAGTTTAACACTGAGTTCCCCAAGATTTCGAAGACCACACCGAGCAAAGAAGAGTGGGCCACCTTTCGGAATCAGTTCCTCAATCGTGCTCGAGTGGTCGGAAAGGCATACACTTCCACAGCCGGTACTGACCCTAAGTCTCGAGCCATTTTGAACAAGTCATTGCTGATTGTTCGAATCCTAGAATTCGACGCTGAAGCTCAAGAGGCTCAACAAACCGCTTGGGAAAAGTATCTAGAAGTGGAGTAGTGCGCGTTGGACAGTTCTTTGGGCCAACGGCTCCGCTGAGCGATGTACCCCACTGAACGATGAGCCCCACAGAACCAAAACGCGAAATCACACGCTTCTTCGAACAGCGTTGGCTCGTGCAGACTAATTTGAACTCTCTTTTTCACCGACACGATCAGACCGTATGGGAGTCGCAGAGTTTTTCAGAGTCACCCTCAAAGTGCCATCGTTGTCGCTGAGTGACGTCCATTTATCTCGGCAACGAAGGTACAGGTTGCCGCTATGCGGAGCGGTAAATGTCCCTGATGTGCCAAGGTTGATTTTCCCAACCAGCTCTCCATCCTGAAGGATGGTCCCTACCAGTTGACCCAATTGATTTTTTGTGCCGTCTGCGTTCAGCCATTCTTGCTCATCAGCGGTCCGCCACTGCCCTTCCGCCGTGTAGTCATAGGCCTGCCCTTCTGTGACTCGCAACAAACTGGGCTGCCATCCTGCCTTCGCTTTGATTTTAGATTTCAACGTTGCTTGTCGTTTGACGGCCTTAAACTTGGCCTTCCAATTCCACGCAGCAAGTCCAGCATGAAAGCCGACGTCAACGTGCTTCAAGAAAAAGCGAAATTCGAATTCGAGTTCTTCAAGGACTGAACCAAAAACTCGTGGGAACGAAGTATTTCTCTGCTTGGTTAACAGCCCCAACCCGAGCACTCGAAAACGGTCTGAATAGTTGGGGTTGTTCGCCAGCATGTAGCAAAGTGCCCAACGCCAAGCGTAGTTTTCGACACTGTCTCCCGTACGTTGATTTCGATCTGTTAATTTCGCGAGCGTTGGAGGTGTTGTAGATTTGATATACCTGAGAACATACGGCGGAACATTCACAGTGGGGTCATCTTCCTTCCAGAAGTGCCCGATTTCGGCCATGCCTTCGGCATACCAAGTCGGACCAGTGGTTCCGAAATTCATCTGACAATAGGCATGCACAGATTCGTGTAAAGTGGTGTTGGTGTGAGCAGAAGACCAGACGATGGATTGGCTAAAAGTGCGTCCACCAACGCGCCTTGTTTGAGACTTCGTGACTCCGGCGCCATTTTCTGTTTGCTTTAATGCGCTTTCATCAAAGCCTCGCCCTCGCCAGTTCGACTGCTTATCCACGACGTTGCATTCGATGACCTTGCGTTGAGTCACACCCCAGTATGCCGATACGCCTCGCAGCATCACTTCCAGTTGCTGCAAAAGTTCTTTCGCTTTGTCGGCAGGCATGTCGCTGCGGATGTGGAAGTGAGGCGACCGGTAGATGGGCAGAGGCTGTTTTTTCTGAGCGTTCGCAGGAACAGTTTCGATTGTCACTGCTACCAAGACCAGCAGGGCGATGATCGACCGTCTGATTCGTGACTCCGTGAATCGCATCTTCCATCTCCGTCGATCTGTTTTGCGTGAAACAACTTAAAACCAACCCTCAGGAATGCTAAGCAATGCTTTCCGCAAATCACTTCATAATCACTCTGTTTTTCCCGCTTTTCGGGGTTCAGATCTCTATGTTACGTGATTCATCGTGCAAAACGGGCGAACACGGTAATGCACGGAAACCAGTTCGCTTGGGACGGCATCAGTGACCGTTTCGCTCGTGCTGTACAGAAGGGGCATTCCACGGGCCGAACAGGTCGAACGGTGGGTTCGGCGACGCTGATATCCACGCTATGGGACGCTCACACATGAAATGCCCAAAGGAAACAGGCTTCCAGCGCTTTACGTCCGCTTAGCCTTGTATGTTCCTTGAGGCAGATGGTTGTTTTCAGAGCACCCCGAACTGTCTGCGAGGGGGAGGCGTAAAGTGAAGCAACAGCGAGAAATGCCATGCGAAGCGGCATTTGCTCAACTTAAAAAAATCACATGCGGGACACTGTATTGCAGAGGACACTGTACCGCATGAGGGCACTGTACCGAAGAGGGCAATGGGCATGCTGGCCAACCACAGCCATCACGCCCGCCCCGCATTTTGTGATTGCAACAGCGGCTAATTGCTGCTCATCCAAGGAAGCCCTTGGCCCGCTTTGGGGAGGCGAGCAATTTCGACTCCCGTGACGTCCGCATGTTTTTCGATTTCCGCCAAAGCTTCGGCACTTGGTTCGCTGTCCAAGTTCAAAATCGCGATGGAATCTCCACCCGGTTGATCGGCTTTTCGTCCCAACGCCATATTGGCAATGTTCACTCCCTGCTTGCCCAGTTCGTTACCAATAAAACCAATCAAACCAGGGACATCGCGATGGCGATAGATCAACAAAGTTCCATCAAGGAATGATTCAAAGCAAAACTGGCCAAGCTTGACCAGTCTTAAGTATTGACGGCCAAAGATCGTTCCTGCCGCTTCAAATTCACCGCTTTCGGTTGTCACTTTGACTGAAATCAACGATGCAAAATTTTCAACAGTTCCCGTTGACGTTTCTGTTAAATCGATGCCTCGGCTTTGAGCCACTGCAGTGCCGTTAATGATGTTAACGTTTGTATCCAAAGCAGTGTCTAACAAACCAACGGCGAACGCCGACGTCAGCAGCTTGGTCTTCTTGGCCGCTGCATCGCCTCGATAGTTAATTTCAGCAGCCTTGAGCGGGCCTGAAATCATTTGAGCCGAGAGGGCTCCCAGTCGATAGGCGAGATCCAGTGAATGCTTAAGTTCGGCCATTTCTGAACCGGACACAGGCGCCATGTTGATGGCGTAGCGGATGTTATTGTTCAGGAGATAGTCTGAAATAATATCTGCCGCTTCCACAGCAACCAGTTCTTGAGCTTCGTCAGTCGATGCACCGAGATGAGGAGTGGTCAGGACCTGAGGAAGATCAACCAAGCGGCGATCGGTAGGTGGTTCTGTGGTGAAGACGTCAATGGCAGCTCCTGCAATTTCGCCAGCTTCCACAGCTTCAGCCAAATCACCTTCGTCAATAATGCCGCCGCGAGCACAGTTGATGATGCGAGCCGTTGGCTTCATCATCTTAAGACGTTCGGCGTTGATGATGCTGCGAGTCATATCCGTGAGCGGTGTGTGAACTGTGAGATAGTCGCACTGCTTGGCCAGTTCATCCACATCTGCAATGAATTCAATGTTGTATTCGGCCGCCTTTTCGGCGCTGAAGAATGGGTCGAAGCCAATGACATTCATTTCGAATGCTTGAGCTCGAGCCGCCACGGACAGACCAATTCGCCCCAAACCAATAATGGCCAGTGTTTTGCCTGCCAACTGGCTTCCTTGGAAGGCTTTGCGATTCCAGTCTCCGGCTCGCATGGTGGCGTTCGCAGGAGCAATGTTTCGAGACAGCGCCAGCATCATGGCAAACGCATGTTCTGCGGTGCTGGTCGTGTTTCCAGTGGGAGTATTCATCACCAAAATTCCGGCCGTTGTGGCAGCAACGGAATCGATGTTGTCTGTTCCAACGCCCGCTCGAACGATCACTTTCAGACGTTTTTGGCCTTCAAGAATGTCCGCTTTCAGTTTGGTTTTACTGCGAATAATGATTCCATCAAAGTTCTGCAGTTCTTCTTTCAGTTGCTCTGGCGACAAATCACCATTGACAACCACTTCGATGTCCTTGGCATTGTTCAAAATATCCATGCCTTTGGCATGCAGACCATCTGTAATCAGTACTCGATTCACGACGTCGCCTTTGTTGCCGCTGACACCATAAAATGGCGAGAAATCAGCGGAGAGAATAAATTGAAACAAGCAGCGTACGAATTCGCTGCTATGACCACATGCTCACTCGACAAGACGGTATCCAAACAACACGTCTTACCAGAATTTTTTCGTAACATGTCTTTTAGAACACCGCCCGACGTCAAACAAGATGCAGCACTGTGAGGGATTCGTTTTTGCAACTTCGCGAAAAGCCAGTTCGCAACTGAGACCAAATCAGTCAATGCGAAAGTTGATCGCAGATTTTCCCGCAGATTTTGATTTTTGAAGTCTTGTCTTCGTGAAAACAGCAGGTTGCACAGGCTCAACGAACCTGTGTCTTAGGATTCTGACGGATTCCGCACACTTGCGGTTGTTTTCCAACGAAAAGCACCGATAATCCCTGCCTCAGCGTAAGCGTCTTATGAAAAGAGGCGAAACGCTGCCTCCAATTGTGGTGAGGCCAGCCTAACCGGGTCAGGTCGGAAACGAAGCAGCCCTACGGTTTCGGTTCTCAGGTGCAAGCGGAGGTAGCGTTTCGTCTCTTTTTTATGCGCCCTCCCGCTGCTGATAACCTCGCTGCTGAGGACATCGCCATTGATGACATCGCCGATCACCCACTTGCTGCTGGCTTCACACTTCATCTTCGAGGGAAATCAGCACACAGCAACCATCATCAACCACGGTTAGACCAGCTGCCAACGCCTGACGGCTTGCTTCGGGATGTTGAGCTCCCGGTTGAATCCACAAGTGCTTGACTCCACATTCAATCGCTTGTTGCACGATCGAGACAGTGACTGCCGGTGGAGTAATGATGGCAAGACACTGAGGAGATTCGGGGAGGTCGGCCAATTTTGCGTAGGCTGCGTGTCCTTCCACTTCATTGCTGGTTGGATTCAGCGGATAGGTTGTTCGGCCAGATTTCACCAGCGCCTGAAAGACTTGGTTTCCGAATTTTGCTCGGTTCGTGGAAGCGCCTGCGACAGCATACGTGCAGCCATTCAGAAAATCGTGGATTGCTTTTTGCATGAGTCGACTTTTGATATTGAGCGTTGATGGGCCGAGCCTAGTTTGGCCTTTGTAACAGCTGATCGACCAGCTGGATGTTTCGATTTTTTGGTGGGGACGCGGAAATTCGTTCCAGAATTCTCGGCATGGCGAAACCAGTGCCGACCACCGGCATTTCCGAAGCGTGGGCTGGAGCATCGCAGGCAGACCGTTAACATCTGGGATAGAAATGGATGAAATGTTCGAGGATTTTTCATTGGCTGGTCGACACCGTGGTTGACAGATGGCCGTGAAACAGGATTTCTTCGAAGGTTTGCGTCCGTTTGTTTTGTCTATTGATGATTTTCAGTGAGAAGGAATTGAAATGAAGGCTCCTGTTCGAGTTGCTGTTACCGGTGCGGCCGGCCAAATTGGGTATTCTTTGCTGTTTCGGATCGCTTCAGGACAGGTGTTTGGCCCAGACCAACCCGTCATTTTACACCTTGTCGAAATTCCTCCAGCCATGTCTGCTCTGGATGGAGTCCACATGGAACTGGATGACTGTGCATTTCCGACTCTTGCCGGAGTCGTCAAAGCCGATAGCGATCACCTGACTGATGGTTTCGCCGACTGTAACTGGGTTCTGTGCGTCGGCAGCGTTCCTCGCGGCAAAGGAATGGAACGTGGTGACTTAATCAAAATCAACGGTCCAATTTTCACCAGCACAGGAAAAGCAATTTCTGACGCAGCTGCAGATGATGTGCGAGTCATCGTGGTTGGCAATCCGTGCAACACCAACTGCTTGATCGCAATGAACAATGCTCCCAACGTTCCTAACGATCGTTGGTACGCGATGACCATGTTGGATCAGAATCGAGCTGTCAGCCAGCTGGCCAATAAATCAGGCAAGACCGTTGCTGATGTGTCGAACATGACCATTTGGGGAAACCATTCGGCAACTCAATACCCAGACTTCTACAACGCCAAAATTGATGGCAAGCCTGCTGTGGAAGTCATCGGCGACGAAAGCTGGTTGCAAAACGACTTTATCAGCACCGTGCAAAAACGAGGGGCCGCGATTATCCAAGCCCGCGGAGCATCCAGTGCTGCATCTGCTGCCAACGCTCTGATGGACAATGTCAAAGCTGTCATCAACCCAACCGCTCCTGGTCAGACATTCAGCGCGGCTGTCTGCAGCGATGGAAGTTACGGAGTTGATGAAGGACTCATCAGTAGCTTCCCGCTGACCAGTGACGGCAAAAACTGGACGATTGTTCAAGACCAGCAGCACAACGAATTTGCTCAAGCCAAGCTGCAAGCCACCATCGATGAACTCAAAGAAGAACGAGATACCGTAAAAGATCTGTTGAATTCGTAGACAGTTTGCGTATCTGACACCAGCCGCAAGATCTGGGCAAACCAGATCTCGGCAAGGTCGTCAGAAGAGACGGCAAGTCGAGCGAATTTCACAGCGAAAATCCAATCAGACATGTGGCGAGCACCAGTGGCTTTCCACATGTCTTTTTTCGTCGCATCAAAACATCAGTAACGCGGAATCAAAACAGTACGAAATCTTTCGTTCCACCTGCTTTTGTGGATGTGATTGATTGAACCCAATTGCAATTCGAATTCTTGTCTTGATTGGTCGCCAGAGTGCGATCTCAGGCCATAGTGCGATCTAAGTAAGTATGAAAAACATGAAGCATTCCGAGCTTGCTCAAGCTGTCATGATTGCTGTGGTCTTGTCCGTGGTCGTCATTGCCAGCTATGCATTGTTTGGTCAATCGCTATTGCTCCGTCCTTTTTGGATGGATGAAATTCACAGTTGGTTATTGATTTCAGATCCAGATCCCATCCACGCGTTGCAGTCTTTACAACACGGCGCAGACTACAACCCTCCCGTGTACTACGCAGTGGCTCGGTTTTGTGGCTGGTTGATTCCTCTCACCGAATACAACCTTCGAATCCTGTCTGTGTTGGCGACGCTCTCCACCATGATTGGTTTGGCTTTGGTATTCGATCGACACATGAGAATGCCTGCCTCCATCGGTTGCAGCCTGCTGATCTGCAGTCAAGGATTAGTGATTCTGCAATCAACAGAAGCAAGATTTTACGCTTTGTGGATGGCCTTGCTGACATGGTTTTGCTTTGGATTGACCACCGGAAAACGCAATTTTCTGATTGTTCAATTAGCCATACTGTCTGGCTTTGCCGCTTTAGTCGCGGGAACTCATTACTTCGGCATTATTTCAATTGGGCTCGTATGCAGCGCCTTCATTGTGGTGCGAAGGTTTGAAAAGGCAGCCGTTGTCCGAGCCGGGGTTCCGTTTTTGGCCGCGATTGTCGCTGTCGCGTTTAGCTTGCCGTTACTCAGTGGGCAAAAAGCCGCATTGACAACAGCAACATGGGTCACTCCGGCAGACTTGCAAAGAACAACCCACTATGTTCTCCAGTTCTTTCCACAGGTGCTGCTCCTGGTGTCGTTGGCAATTTGGTTGGTTGGCTTCTTTCTTAAGGAATCCACGCTCAACGAACAGCCTGAACTGTCGAATCACGATTCAGCATCCCCAGATCTCACGCAAGACAACCCCGTTGATTTGAATGAAAATCAAAAGGCTGAAGTCTCAGATGATGTGGTTCCGCCCGATGCATTGTTCGTTTTTGGCAGTCTGCTGCTGATGCCCATTGTGCTCATTGTGTTTTCTTTGGTTGTTCAACCAGTGTTGGTGAACCGTTATTCGGTCGTGGCCTGTTTGTGGCTGGTCCCGGTTTTGACGTTGCTACTAAGAAGTACCGAGCGTAGAAAAAGTCTCTTGGTCTTTGTGGCTGGCTGCGTGATGTTTGCTATTGCCGTACGGCACGGGGCGGCAACATGGAACTACAATTTAAAGGACAATCGAGAACTCGCGGCACAGCTTCAGCAGATTCCAGATGGCAGTGTCGTCCTGTTTGAAGATCGGATCGACTACTGGTTATTGCAACACAAAGATCCTCATCAAACTTGGTACCAACTTGACTTTGAAACACCGGCAGATGGTGGCGTTTCGAATTTGAAACTTGTGCAACGAGACGTGGGGCGAGTCATTCAAAATCATTACCCAAACCGTTTTCCGCTCGAATCGATTTCAGAATTTGATCAGCAAGATGTATTTGTGGTTCCCTATCTGGGGCAACAACCGATTGAAGCGGTGAATCAGTCCGGTCGAATGATGACTCAGGTGAGCGACCGGATTCTGAAAGCTTCGTTGAAATAGCTTGCTTAAAGCGGGGCCCGAAAGCCTGTTGAGATGCCAAGTCTTAAGCGGTAAGCGTCCCACACCGAAAATTGCTGAAGCCCACTGGTTTTTGCACCTTGATTTGCCGCTTCGTCGCAAATCCATCTGCCAAGTGTTTGGCGGCTACCAAGTGTTTGGCAGATGGAATTTTCAATGTGATCATTCTTGTCGCTGTTTCGCTACCGAGCTGTTTCGCCACCGCGCTGTTTCGCCACCGCGCTGAGTCAGTATCACAAAAAAAGCCACTTCCCAAGATGATCAGGAAGTGGCTCAAACATCGCTTTTTTAATACCGGAGGCGGGACTTGAACCCGCACGGGGCGTTAGCCCCAAAGGATTTTGAATCCTTCGTGTCTGCCAATTCCACCA
>CAYTUE010000082.1:0-17844 GCA_964441085.1 uncultured Planctomycetaceae bacterium | reverse complement strand
GGACGAAGTACCCTGCAGCCAACGAATTGGTGACACGGTTCATTGACCTGGGAATTCTTCACGAGTTCACCGGACAGGCTCGAAACCGAAAATTTAACTATCACGGATTTGTGGAACTCTTCAACGACAACGATGGCGACGAAGAATGAATGAATCAGAAACACGAGCCGAGCTGATTGACCCTGCTTTGGCAGCTGTTGGATGGGGCGTGGTTGAAGGTTCACGCATTCGTCGAGAGCAAATCTGCCCTGGGCGAATTCAGTCTGGTGGTCGCCGAGCGAATGCTAAGTTCGTTGATTACATTTTGATGTACCGTGGCAAGAAGCTGGCGGTGATTGAAGCGAAGAGCGATGAAAAGAGCGTTTCGGACGGCGTTGGGCAGGCCAAAGATTATGCGGCCAAGCTGAACATTCAGACCACGTTTTCTGCCAACGGAAAACAGATCTATCAAATCTGTATGAAGACAGGAAAGGAAGGACTCGTCGAGCGGTTTCCGACTCCGGATGAGTTATGGGATGCGACGTTTGCCACCGAAAACAAATGGCGAAACGAATTCGCTGCCGAGCCGTATAACGACGTCAGCGGTTCGAAGCCTCCACGTTTCTATCAAGAAAACGCGGTTGACGCTGTGATGGATGCGGTCGCCGCAAATGAAGATCGCATCTTGTTGACTTTGGCGACTGGCACCGGGAAGACGTTCATTGCATTTCAGATTGCTTGGAAGCTGTTTCACACTCGCTGGAACTTGCAGCGAGACGGTTTACGACGCCCACGGATTTTGTTTCTGGCTGATCGCAACATTCTGGCGAACCAAGCGTTCAATTCGTTTTCGGCGTTCCCTGAAGATGCTTTGGTGAGGATCAGTCCGGGAGAAATTAAAAAAGGTGGTCGAGTTCCTACGAACGGCAGCCTGTTTTTTACGATCTTTCAGACGTTCATGAGCGGCCCAGATGATGAACCCTATTTTGGTCAGTACGACAATGATTATTTTGACTTTATTGTCATTGATGAATGCCACCGTGGTGGTGCGAGTGATGAAAGTAATTGGCGAGACATTCTGAACTATTTTTCGCCCGCCGTGCAGTTGGGATTGACGGCTACACCTCGCCGTAAAAATAACGCTGACACCTATTCGTATTTTGGTCAGCCGGTGTACGAGTATTCTTTGAAAGATGGTATCAACGACGGTTTTCTGACACCGTTTAAAGTGAAACGCATTCAGACGACTCTGGACGGTTACATCTATACTCCGGACGACATTGTGTTGGAAGGTGATCCAGAATCTGGAAAGGAGTATGGCGAAGCTGATTTTAATCGGATCATTGAAATTGAAGAACGTGAAGCCGCCCGAGTGAATGCGTATTTACAGCAGGCCGACCAGAATCAAAAAGCAATCGTGTTTTGCGCAACTCAGGATCACGCAGGGATGGTTCGTGATTTGATTAATCAGGCCAGTGATAGTGGCAATCCAATGTATTGTTGTCGAGTGACGGCAAACGATGGGAAGATCGGCGAAGAGCATCTCAGTAAGTTTCAAAACAACGAAAAGACGATTCCAACGGTTTTGACGACATCTCAGAAGCTGTCTACCGGCGTGGACGCTCCAGAAGTTCGCAACATCGTGCTGCTGAGACCCTGTACAAACATGATCGAATTCAAACAGATCATTGGTCGTGGCACTCGACTTTATGACGGCAAGGATCACTTCACGATCTATGACTTCGTCGACGCTTACCAGAACTTCCTCGATCCGGACTGGGACGGACCGCCAGACGACCCAGAACCGCCAACGCCGCGTCCCAACACCGGCAATGATGAAGGCGATGAAGATGGTGGCGGTGGCGATCCTGCCCCACCACGCACCGAGAAGATCAAGATCAAGCTGGCAGATGGCAAGGCCAGACAGATTCAGTCGATGACGGAAACATCCTTCTGGGATGCGGATGGAGCGCCTGTTTCGGCAGAAGGTTTCATGCAGAAGCTGTATGGTTCGTTGCCTGAATTCTTTACATCCGAGGATGAGCTTCGGCAGTTGTGGGCAAAACCTTCGACTCGAAAAGCTCTTTTAGAACAGTTGGCCCAAGCTGGTTTTGATCTGGACGCCCTGAATACACTTCGCGATCTGATCGATGTCAAAGATACTGATTTATTCGACGTACTGGACTATGTTTCGTTTGCGGTTCCTCCGATCAGTCGGCAGGACAGGGTGAACGGCGCCGGTGAGAGAGTTTTCGACAGTTTAACGCTCAAGCAACGGGAGTTCGTCGAATTCATTTTGTCAAGATACATCGAAAGCGGGGTTGAGGTTTTGGACCAGGCAGTCCTTCCGGAGTTGCTCAAGCTTCGATACGAAGAGATTGCAGATGCAGCGAATGCGTTGGGGGGAATCGATACCATCAAAAGTACGTTCGTGGATTTTCAGCGGTTCCTGTATGAATCACAGACTCCGTCTGCTTCAGCGGGGTAGTCCCTCGACTTGTTTTTTTGTTGTTTACTCTGTGAGTTCTTATTCAACGACAAGAAGGTGGTTGGCAGATGAAGATTTTGATTTTTATTTTGAATTTCATGCTGATGTTTGGAGCTGCAGTGCAGGCTGCCGAACAGCCCAACATCATTATTTACATGGTGGACGACTTAGGTTGGAATCATGTCGGGGTGAAGCAGGCCACTCTGGGAACTCACGGCGAACAGTATGTGACTCCCAATTTGATGCAGCTCGCGAATGAAGGGCTAAGTTTTACCCATGCTTATGCTCAACCAAACTGCGCTCCAACTCGAGCAGCCATGATCAGTGGGCAGTATCCGGCTCGCATTCACAACGATGTGTATGTTGTGAGAAGTTTGAATCGTTTTGGCAAAGGGGGGATCAGCAAGAAGAAGGCGAAATTTCTTGGACCCAAACAAAGTGAAGATGTTGCTGCAGAAGCGATCACCATTGCAGAAGCGATGAAGAAGAACGGCTACACCACGGCCCATCTTGGCAAATATCATGTGGGCGGTCATGGGGATCAAGCGACCATGCCTGAAAACGTCGGGTTTGACATCAATATCGGTGGGTGTAGACAAGGGCATCAGCCTACTTGTTTTGCAAAAAAGAATGATGGTGAGTGGCGGTTTAAAGAGCTTGGTTTGGGACACTTCGATCGATTTGGTGCTCCATACAGCAAAGAATATGTGAAGCGACGAGGTCTTGCGAAGATGTTGGTGGGAACCGCTAAGCACATTAGCGATGCAACGGGAGACGCCTTGGAGGAAACCATTGGCAAGCTTCACAATTCAGGGAAGCCATTCTATTTGCAGTTCCACACCTACGCAGTGCATGGACCCGTGAAGGCTCGACCAGATCTGAAGAAAGCATTTCAGGACAAGGGATTTCAGCAGGCCGACTATTTGGGGTTTATTGCGGGGGTTGACGAGAACTTAAAACGCATGGTTGATTTGTTGGATGATCCCAATGGTGATGGAGACAAGTCGGACAGTATCGCAGACAAGACCGTCGTGTTTTTTACTTCCGATAATGGCGGGACTCATGCCAACAATCTGCCGTTAAAAGGTGAGAAGGGCATGCTGACTGAAGGTGGAATTCGGGTGCCGCTCATTGTGCGCTGGCCCGGTACGATTCATCCAGGGGCGGTGAGTGACCGGAAGATTCATTGTCTGGATTTTTACCCAACCTGTTTGGAATTAGCCGGGAAGACTTGGCGGCCAGACCCCAAGCAGCATCCATTGGATGGAGAATCGTTTGCGCAAGTGCTGCAAAACCCCGCAACAGCTAAGAAGCGGGAGCCCATTTTCTATCTGTTCCCTGGCTATCTGGATCAACGAGCTCAGCCTACTGTCGTTGCAATCGATGAAGCACACGGCCAACGCTACAAGATTTACTACCATTACGAAGCGAATACTTGGGAGCTGTATTGCCTGACTGACGATCCAAGCGAAGCCAAGAACTTGATCAGAAAACAGCCTGAGATTGCGGCAGCGATGTCAGGCAAGATTCATGACTGGTTGTCTCAGGAACATCCCACTTGGAAACCGAAATACCCGATCGCGAAAACCAGCGGAAAACCAGCCGGTCTGCCTCCAGTTTTTAAGGCACCATCCCGCCGCTAAACTGCATTGGCTGTGTGACTGGCTGTGTGTTTTCCGTTCTCCGTGTGCTTCCTGTTCTCCGTCATTTCCGTGGCTGAGTGGCATCTTGGGCTCAGTGGTGAAACAATGGGGAGACAAAATCCGTGTGTGATATGTGCTCGTCTGTAAACAGTGGTCGAGTGCAAATCGATCTGTGAATTTGTTGATTTCCCGCCTGATGCGAAGCATGCTCGAATTCGTATCTGAAAAACTTTCCTTTCCTTTGATGAGATTGACTAATACTGATGGCAATAAGACTGACCGTGCTGCTTGTTTTGCTCAACGTGTTACCAGCAAATGCGGATGAAAAGCGAACGCTTCCCAATGTCGTTTTTGTCTTAGCAGATGATCTTGGTATTGGAGATCTTTCTGCAACGAATCCGGCCTGCAAAATTCAGACTCCGTTTTTGCAGCAGATGGCAGATGAAGGCGTTGTGTTTCTTGATGCTCATTCCTCCAGTGCAGTTTGTACGCCGACGCGATATGGAGTTCTCACTGGCCGCTACAACTGGCGGTCTCGACTTGCTCGCGGAGTTCTAGGTGGTACCAGTAAGCATCTGATCCCGGCGGAGCGAGCCACGGTTGCCCATCTGTTGCATGATGCTGGTTACCATACTCAGATGATTGGTAAGTGGCATCTGGGTTGGGATTGGGCCAAGGTGAATGGTGCCAAGGTGAATGGTGCTAAGATGAATGGTGCTAAGGGCAAGGGGAAAGGCTGGGAAATTGACTTTACTCAACCTGTGAAAAACGGCCCCGATATCAATGGGTTCGATGGATACTACGGACATTGCGGTTCTTTAGATATGATTCCCTATGTCTGGGTGGATACCGGAAAGGTGACCGCGATTCCAGACCGTGAAGCAGGGGTCACAAAGAAACAAGATCCATATGGATGGTACCGAAAGGGCCCTATTAGCCCGGACTTCGAAATTGAAAAAGTGTTGCCTCACCTGTTTGAAAAAAGCATTGCTCATATTAAGCAACGAGCACCCGAAGCGAAGGAAGGCAAGCCGTTCTTTTTGTATTTGCCATTGCCCGCTCCTCATACGCCCATTGTTCCTGTTCCGCCTTTTAAAGATGCCAGTGGAATGAATCCGTATGCGGATTTTGTGATGCAGGTAGATCATCATATGGGTGAGCTGATGGCTGCATTAAAAGAAAACGGAGTTGACGACAACACCATTGTTTTCTTTACGAGTGACAATGGTTGTTCGCCAGAAGGTAACTTTAAGGTCTTGGGACAGCATGATCATGATCCGAGTGCGGGGTATCGAGGTCACAAAGCGGATATTTACGAAGGTGGTCATCGAGTACCGTTGATTGTTCGTTGGCCTGCAGAAATCAAAGCGGGACAGAAAACAAATGCAGTTGCTTGTTTGACCGACTTTTATGCAACGATGCGGGAGATCACCGGGCAGCCGATTCAAAAAGATGGTGGCGAAGATTCCTTTAGTTTGCTGCCCGCACTTCAGGGCAAGCAGGAAACTCAGAGAACCACTTTAATCAGTCACTCCATTGATGGTTCGTTTTCGATCCGTGAAGGAAAATGGAAACTCTGTTTATCGGCTGGAAGCGGTGGCTGGAGCGCTCCTCGTGAAAGTGACGCGAAAAAGAAAAATTTGCCGTTGATGCAATTATTTGATTTGCAGGCAGATCGCGGCGAGCAGACCAATCTGCTGGAACAACATCCCGAACAAGTGGATGCTTTGCTGAAGCTGCTAAGCAGTGAAGTCAAAAATGGCCGCTGTACGCCAGGGGAATCTGTCAGCAATGATCGAGACGTGACATTCTTGCCCGAAGGTGTGACGCTGCCCAGTGAGTAGGTTTGATGACAACTGTGGTTGTTGTCCCTTTTTTTGATGTCGATGCGCGGGTTCGGGCTTAGAGAGCCCGATGGTAGGAAATTGTTGGAGGCTGTTTTTGTGAGTGCTTTTTTTCGCTCTGTATTGCGTCCTGTTGTTGCGGGTGTCATGGCGGTGACCGTGATGGCGTCTGCTGCTATGTCGCAGACTGCTGAACCCATTGGTTGGCCAACGTCTGCTGAAGATCGAATGGCATCTTGGCAACAGCATCTGGAATTGCAGAAATCGTCTGTTTTTCGAGATCTGAAGTGGCGTGCTGTGGGGCCGAAAAAACAGGGCGGTCGAATTGAATCGATTGCTTGCCCGGCAGGAAATACTTCGGTGATGTATGTCGGCGTTGGTTCTGGGGGCCTGTGGAAGACAGTCAACAAAGGGACGACTTGGAATCCCGTGTTTCAAGACCAATCGACCTGTGCCATTGGTGATGTTGCGGTGGCAAAGTCAAATTCCGACATTGTTTGGGTGGGGACCGGTGAGGTTTTGATGGCTCGATCAGCGATTGCTGGAACGGGCATCTTTAAGTCGACTGACGCAGGGCAGACATGGAAAAATATGGGCTTGAATGATACTCATCATATCGGTCGAGTGTTAATTCATCCAGCGAACCCCGATGTGGTGTATGTTGCTGCAATTGGGCATCAGTCAACTGGGAATCAACAGCGAGGTGTTTTTCGAACGACTGATGGCGGCAAGAACTGGGACCATGTACTGTACATTAACGACCAGACGGCCGTCATCGACATGGTGTTTGATCCTGTTAATGCGAACACCTTGTATGCGACAAGTTGGGATCGAGATATCGAAGGGCAAAGTCACTTCGGTGCTGAAAGCGGAGTCCATAAAAGTACGGATGCTGGAACAACTTGGCGCCGGTTAGAAGGGGGATTGCCATCTGGTAAAACGGTTGGTCGACTGGCAATTGATGTGGCTGCTTCGAATCCGCATGTTGTTTATGTGTTGGCCGACGATCAACAAGGTGATGGTTTGTATCGATCGAATGATGCGGGGCAAACATGGAAGAAGGTGAATCAAAAGCCTTTGCGAGTTGGTTGGGACTGGTGTGAAGTTCGAGTTTCACCAGACAATGAAAATGAACTGTACAACATTGGGCAAAAATCGTTTGTGTCTCAAGATGGCGGCCGATCGTTTCGAGAAATCGGTGGGAAGATCGTTCGCCTGTTGCCTCATCAATCTGACGTTCTGCATTTGGATACTCATGCGATGTGGATTGATCCTTTGAACACCGATCACGTTGTGTTTGGCAACGATGGTGGTTTATTTATGTCATATGATCGCTGTCAAACATGGATGCATTTCAACAACTTGCCGATTGCCGAAGTTTATGCGGTGACTTGTGACATGCAAAAACCGTACAACATTTATATTGGTACTCAAGACAATGCGGCGTTGTTTGGTCCTTCCAATCATGATCCCAGTGGTCAAGCTGTGAACGACTGGCAGCAAGTTTATGTGGATCAATGGGGGGGAGGAGATTCCTACTTTACCTTTCGAGATCCATCGGATTGGGATTCGATCTACTATGAACACCAATATGGCGACCTAAGAAGAAAGGTGATGAGTACAGGCGAAACCAAGAGAATTCAGCCTCGATCTTCAGACGCGGCAGCTCCATTTCGTTTCGCGTGGATGACTCCTTATTTCCCCTCGGCTTATGAACCGAAAACGTTGTACTTGGGGACGAATCGAGTTGTGAAGTCGACAAATCGTGGGGACAAATGGTCGGTGATCAGTCCTGATCTGACATTGACCGACCAGCCGCCTCGCAATGTTCGCTACAATGCGATTACTGCGTTAGAAGAATCGCCCGTTCAGCAATCTTTGTTGTACGCGGGAACCGATACGGGCAATCTGTTTGTCACGGAAAATGATGGTGACAGTTGGAAGGCGATTCATGATGGATTGCCTCGCTACCCGTTGACTCGCGTCACTGCTTCGGTTCACAGTGCAGACACTGTGTATGTGACCTTAGTGGGCTTGGGAAGCGACGATTTTGCGCCTTATGTGTATGCGTCGAATGATCGCGGGGCAACATGGCGGTCCATATGCAGTGGCTTACCGTTGGAGCCTGTTCGGGTGATTCGTGAAGACCCAGAAGTCCCTGGATTGCTGTACATTGGGACGGACCAAGGTGTTTATGTGAGTCTGGATGCGGGAAAGTCTTGGCAATCTTTGTGCAACCATTTGCCGACTGCTCAAGTGGATGATTTGTATGTGCATTCTCGCGATCATGAACTGGTTGCAGGAACTCATGGGTTGAGTGTTTTTGTGTTGGATATTTCACCCATTCGAAAGTTCAAATCCTTCGATCGGACGTCAAAGTCTGGCGACTCGAAGTGAAAAGGTTAGAAAACTGCGGTAGAGCAAGACCGAATGGTTTGCTTTTTCTATACTCGGTACGGGTGAGCTGATGATCGCTCACCCGTTCTTTGTCGTTTCCTTGAATTGAAAGTCACTGATGTCTTCTTCTGTTGTTGATCGTTGCTTTTTTGCAGTCACTTTTGCTCTGACCTGTTGTGCTGTTGGTTCGCTGAATTCCTGTCTGGCGGCCGAAGATGTGGTCGTTATTGCAACTGAAAAAGAGGAATGGATTTCACTGTTTGATGGCAAGACGTTGAATGGCTGGGAAAAGGTTGGCAAGAAGAAGAGCGTTTGGGTTGTTGAAGATGGTGCGCTGGCGGGTTCGGGAGTGCAGTCGATGCTGGTTTCTACCACAGGCCCGTACAAGAATTTTCGCTATCGAGTTGAAGCGAAGATCAACGACAACGGAAATTCTGGAGTGTACTTTCGAGCGGCTCGCAAGCCGACTTTTCGAGACGGCTATGAGGCTCAAATTGATAGTACTCACCGAGACCCGATTCGAACGGGATCGCTGTATGGCTTTTGCCATGTGTATCAGCAGCACGTGAAGCCAGGGGATTGGTTTACGTATGAGATTGAAGTTCGAGATGACGTTTGGCGTGGACGTGAGATGACTCGAATTAAAGTCACCGTCGACGGCAATGAACTTTACGAGTACATGGATTTTGCGAAGACTTATGCTGAGGGCCACTTTGCATTTCAACAGCATGACCCCGGCAGCAAAGTACATATTCGCAAAGTTGAAGTGATGCCGTTGACCGACTGATTGTCAGCGTGTCTATGCAGGGGAGTGGTGCTGCGTTTGGTTGAAAGAAGTGGGAAAAACCTGATGAGTATCGCTGCGTGTGTGAAGCAAGCGCTTGAGCTGCCAGATTTTGTTGTTCGAAGTTACTTAGACGGGCTGAGCGATGCTGATCTCTTGGTTCGTCCGGGCGACGGCATGAATCACATCGCTTGGCAATTAGGGCATTTGGTCAGCAGCGAACATGGTCATGTGGAAACTGTTTTTCCCGGAACGATGCCGAAGCTGCCCAATGGTTTTCTTGAGCAACATTCCAAGGCGACCTGTGTCAGTGATGATCCGTCTGACTTTTTATGCAAAGCAGACTATTGCGATTTGATGACCGTTCAACGAGAGGGCACGATCAAGGTCTTGGATTCACTCAGTGATCAGCAGCTTCAGCATGCAGCTCCTGAAGCCATTGGGTATCTGGGGCCGACGGTTGCCTGTGTGTTTACCGGTCAAGCCAGTCACTGGATGATGCACGCGGGGCAATGGGCGGTGATCAGGCGAAAGCTGGGGCATTCTCCGCTGTTCTAGGCCTTGGGATGACTAAGAGGCTTGATTGCGTCTACTGCCATGCTCACGTCTTTGAATAAGATGGGTGATACATCCAGTGAATGGAATAAAGCGATCCGGTGAAGCACGTCTTGGATGGATTCATTCTGATATTGGCTCATCGCGGCAGCTGCGATCTGATATTAGCTCATCGCACTGCTGCGATTAAGTGAGAGCGGCTGACGCCTGCACTGCAGGCTACCAGGCAGGGGATACCGGTAACAAGCAGGCTGTGAATTGATGTTATCGCCAACTGAAGAATGGCTTGTGAATTTCCTTCACCATCATGTAAAGGAAACCTGTAGGAAATAAGATCCCGCAACGGTGTGCTGGGTGGTTCTTCGATTGCCAAGTCAACGACCGCTTTGATGCCTAATTTCGAAATCAGTGCTTTGTTGCGAGCATCGCTGGCATTACCAATGTGAATGCCGTGCTGGACCTGTTTCATAGTGGTCTCAATGTTCTGTGGGACCGTGCCGTTTGTTAGGCGGCTCCTGCAATTTCTTCGAGTGCTTCCATGATTGAGGTCCGGATTTCACGAAGTGAAATGGGGTATTCGGCAGTCCACATGTTTTCGGATTCTGCCATCTCTGAAACAATGGAAACCTGAAGTTCTGTGAGCAGAGCGATAATTGGAACACCACTTGATTGTTCTACGGTTGCGCCAAACTTGCAGATGTCGGGGCTTGGAATGTTGGATCCCGCCAAGACAATCAGAGTGGGCGCTTTGTCGTTGATTCCGGCAAGCGTTGCATCTAGGTCGGTAAAGGCCTTGAAGTTGAATTGATGTTTCGTGAGGTAAGCCGAAATCGATTCACGTTCTTTGGGCTCCGCTGCGATCAAGTAGATCAATTTGTCGGAACTCATACTTCATGTTCTCCATCGCAGTGGCCGCAGTTGGTGTTCACTTACAAGCTCTGAAAAGCCTACAGAAAATTAGAACACAATCAATTAGAACACAATCGTTCGAATGATGGTATTGGAAGGCCTAGTTGCCCAAATTAACAGTCATTTTTATGCCGGAAGAGCAAATTCATCAGACTGGGGTGAGGCCCAGAAGAGATCCTTCCTTGAAATCCGTGAAACCCAGATAATTCCTACCCCGTTGTTTACCAGCGGTGGAATATCGAGTTGAACGTTTGCCCAGCAGCGATGTTGACGTGTTGTGGGGCCTTCTGCCAAATTTGGCTCACACCAGCTGTTAATCGCCTCTGTGAGCGTGCCAGATGCTGATTTTTCTGGGCTGGTTAGGCCAACGGATCAGCATCTGCTTTCGGTTTCATTTGGCAGAGTAGGATGCCTCCAAAATACAAAATGATGAGTGGAAACATCATCAGCAGCATACTGGAAGGATCAGATGGCGTGAGCAGCATTGATGCGATGGCAATGATCAGGATGGCCATGCGCCAGTTTTTGATGAAGCCTTCGATAGATACGATTCCAATTCGTTCGATCAGCAGCATAACCAAAGGCAGTTGGAAACTGATTCCAAACATCACAGGAAGCAGTAATGCAAAGCTAATGTATTCCGAGAGACGGGGTCGGAGTACGACTCCAATCCACTTGTTGAATCCAATCAGAAAGTCCAACACAATGGGAAATACAAACTGAAAACAGAAGATGGCTCCAATAAAAAACAACCCAAGACTCATGGGTAAAAATCGATAGACATGTTTGCGTTCATGAGGAAATAAACCTGCAGCCACAAATTGCCAGACTTGGAAAAAGATCCAAGGAGAAGCAATCACAAAACCAGCGACCACGCTGACTTTAAGATAGGTCATGAAAGCTTCTTCAACCTTGTGGGTGATGGGACTATTGGCATCGTCGATCAGTGAACGCAGCAATCCAATTTCTTCTGACTTAAGTTTGAGCCAGACTGTGGGGATTTCATTTCCATCTGGAATGGCTGTTAATGTTGCTGATTGACCTGTGTCTGTTGTCGGTGACGTGTGATCGGTGGCCAGTTGATCGGTGGCCAGTTGCTTGGGATCAGCCTTCGGGGATTTTGCATTCTTGTTGTCGGAATCAGCAGGCGTTGTTTTCGGTTTGACAGCATCGGGGGCAGCAGGTGGCATCTGGACGACAATTCCCGGGACAGCCTGTTCCATGGCTTGTTTCAGGTTATCCACCGGTACTTGTACCAGCATTTCATTGCTGACCACGGGAGTGACAGCGGGCGTGACCACGGGGGCTTCAGGTTCAGGTTCTTTTCCAGCCCACCAGTCTTTGATCACGGTCATCATGTCGATGTGGCCAATGTCGTCGGTCGCTTCGCTCATGTTGTTTTTACGAAGAGCTTCGTTAAGCGGTTCCTTCAGGATTTCAATGATTTGGTTTCCGTAAAGCAGTGAGATGAGGACTCCTGCGACCAATCCCAGCAGCGCTTTCCAGACGTGGACTCGCAGCACTTCGAGGTGTTCCCCAAAGGTCATTGTCGAGTCATCAAAGAGATCTCGGTTGCGAGCCATAGACTGAAGACTGAATAAGGGGTGGGAAACAAATCAGAGGTGAAGGATGAAGCGAGTGACTGATGCTGAGTCGTGAGTTCTTAGCCAATCGTTGCGGCCGCATAGGACTGTGTGAGTTCACGAAACAGTTGCAGTAACTTTTGAGTGACGGGGCCTGGTTTTCCTGAGCCAATTTGGCGTCCATCTAAGCTAATTGCGGCGATGACTTCTGCTGCAGAACCTGTCAGAAAACATTCGTCGGCCACGTAGATGTCGTGCCGAACCATGGCCCTTTCTTCCACAGGAATTCCCGCTGCTCGAGCCAGTTCCATCACGGCGTTTCGAGTAATGCCTTCAAGGATTCCTGCGTCAACAGGAGGTGTTTTTAGGACGCCGTTTTTCACGATAAAGATATTGTCGCCTGTGCATTCTGCGACCTCTCCTTTATGGTTCAGCATCAAAGCTTCCACTGTTCCTGCATCTTGGCCTTCGACCTTGGCCATGATGTTGTTCAGGTAGTTGAGAGATTTGATGCGTGGGCTGAGCGCTGCCGAATGGTTTCGGATGGTGCTGGCGGTGACCAGTGGTAAGCCGCTTTCATACAGTTCATCAGGGTACAGCGAAATGCTGTCTGCGATGATGATGATTTGAGGATCGCTGGTGCGACGAATATCCAAGCCCAGACTGCCTGACCCTCGCGTGACAACAAGCCGAATGTAGCCATTTGTTAAGTTGTTTGCAGCAACGGTGGCGCGAGTTGCAGCAGACAGTTCGGCTTTGGACATTGGAATTGTTAGGCGAATGGCCAAAGCACTTTCGTACAGACGGTCAATGTGTTCTTGTTCTAGAAACACGTTGCCGTTGTAGATGCGAATTCCTTCGAAGACTCCATCACCGTATAGCAATCCGTGGTCGTAAACACTGACGACCGCCTGTTCCTTGGGAACCAAAGTGCCATTGAGATTGATTTGGAGAGTCATAGGGTGTGTTCCCGCTGGTTGAAATCAGGGGTAAGAAGAGAAGGCTGTTGTGGTCAACGGTATTGTTAAGCCACAAACATCGTCGGAATCTGCGTTATACCATGCAATTCTCTTGGAATCAGTTCGACGATTTGCAAATTCGATCACATCCGAAACTTCGGAACTGTGAAATGAGCCGCTTTTTGGCTGAAGTAGCAAAGCGGTTGGAGCAGCGTGAATGAAATCCAAGTCGGCAGTCGGTCGCAATCAGCGGGCGTTAAAGCGGAATCGACGTCCGCGGATCGTTGGGCGACCAATGGAACTGATAGTCGTTTGTCAGCTGCATACGTGTGAGCTGCACGATTTGATGCGTGTGTCCGACGCAATGGGGCACTGTGTGCAGGAGAGCTCCCATCACTGTTGTCGGGAACTGCTGGATATGACGAGATTCACACAGCCGTGTTTCATCAAGCTGCTGAATGACGTTGATCGCTTCCGAAATCGTTTGTTGAATGGATGAGAGCAGGTGTGTGGCGTCGAGCTGGCTCCTGGGATCGAATTCGTTGTCTCGAATTCGCTCGTCCTTGGTTTGCAGAATTCCTGCAATGGCCCATTGACGTAGGTTTCCATTGATGTGGCGAATCAGTGTGCCAACAGAATTCTGATTTGGGCTGGGAGTCCACCACAACTGATCGTGATTCAGCTGTTTCACACAATGAGAGATCCGAGCTTCAGAAGCTGATAGCAACTGAACGATGTTGTCTTGAAACAGCTTGACGGCGTTCTTCATCGGACAGTATTTCAAAAGGCAAGCTCGGCGCTAGGCGTTCGGCGGGATTTAGGGTTTGCTGTTTGTGGTGAAATAGGGCGTTGATAGGCGGGCCGCTCAAGCATTCGGCGGGCTTAACGGTCGATTTCTCCCATAACGACATCCAACGATCCAACGACAGCGGGAATGTCGGCAAGAGGAACTCCTTTGCAAAGTTCACCGACAACAGACAGGTTGCAGAAGCTGGAGCTTTTGGCTCGAGCACGCAGTGGCTTGGGAGTCCCGTTGCCAACAAGATAAAACCCCATTTGTCCTCGCGGACATTCGGTTTCCAGATAGGCTTCGTTCTTTGGTAGCTTTGCATTGAGCTTGAAGGGTTCTTTGTGAGTTCCTTCTGCTGTTTGGTATTTTTTTGCTGCCTGTCTGATCAGTGAAATTGACTGGACGACTTCCATCATTCTGACATAAAAGCGACACCAGTTGTCGCCGAGGATGACTTCTTGAGGAGCATCTTGAAAGGGTGCCACTGGAATTTCGAAATCGTAGTCGGCGTACATTCGCGTGTAGATTGGTTCGCCGTGTCGTCTGAGATCAAAGTCAACCGCGCTGCCTCGTAAAACAGGTCCGGTACAGCCGTGACTGATCGCCCGTTCTTTGCTGAGAATTCCGATGCCCGCCGTACGTTGAATAAAGATGGCATTTCGAGTGAGCAGAGTGTGGTATTCTGAAATCCGCTTTTCCAACCAAACCAAGAATCGTTCGACGTTATCTAAAAACGGAGCAGTTTGGCCAGCTTCGATTTCCAACAGTGACGCCAATCCATCAGGAATGACACTTTCTTCTGGTAGATCGTGGGTGGCTCCTCCCATTGTGATATAGCTGTAGGTCAGTCGTGCTCCGCAAATTTCTTCGAAGAAGTCGAGAATGATTTCACGTTCTCGAAACGCGTACAAAAATGGGCTGAAGGTTCCGAGATCAAGGCCGTAGGTTCCCATGGCGACGAGATGACTGGCGATACGGCCGAGTTCTGCGATGAAGACTCGCAGGTGCATGGCTTTATCGCTGACTTCCATACCGATCAATTTTTCGGTCGCCAGGGCAAAGCCCAGATTCATGTTCATGGCGGCCAGATAATCCATCCGGTCGGTGTAGGGAATCCATTGTTGAGTGGTGAGGTTTTCGCCGATCTTTTCTGCGCAGCGGTGCAAGTAACCGATGTGGGGCGTGCATTCGAAAACGATTTCGCCGTCGGTTTTTAGCAACAGTCGAAGGACACCGTGAGTGCTGGGGTGTTGAGGCCCCATGTTCACGAGCATTTCGTCGGTTTGGACATCGAATTCAACGATGCGAGGATCTTCAACCTGCAGTGGCATGAAATTGCTTTTGGGGTGCCAAGGTTATCGTTGTGCCGTCAGGTCACGTGGCGAGACGGCTTTGCTTTTTGTGTTTCAAGTTTGAATGGCCGTGTGATGTGAGGCCGTGTGGATTGAATTAGCGTGCTCGAACGCCGTGGTACTCAAGGGGGAAGTCGTAGTCTTTTCGCAGAGCATGGCCCACCCAATCTTCAGGGCACAAGATTCTTGTTAGGTTTGGGTGGTCAGTGAAGGCAATCCCCGCAAGGTCATACGCTTCTCGTTCGTGCCACTCTGCAATGTTCCAGACGCTGCTGACTGACGGCACTTCGGGAAGCTGATCGGGTTGGTCATCTTTCCATCGAGGGGCAAGTACCTTCAGTTTGATACGATGCTTCAAAGCCACACTGGAAAGGTGGTACACCACTTCGACATGAGGATCGTGTCCGAACTTTGCAAGCTTTTTGGGGTCTGTTTCTAGGTAGTCGACTCCACAAAGATCGTTCAAGTGGTCGAATTCGAGGCCGGGAGTGTTCTTTAGAAATTCGCAGACATCAACCAAGTACTGTGGATTGATCACCAGCCACGGATCAGTAGCTTCTGTGTGAGTACTGATCACAACGGGGCTGACTGTGCTTTGAGAAGCAAAGGCTGTGTTGATTTTTTGTTCGATGTCTTGAATGTTCACGTCAACAGCCTTCGGTTTGAGGGATTGCTTGCTGGGCCGTGTTTGCCGGAGGTATGGGCGAGTCTTCTTGATTGCGTACTTGTTGCGACATGGCTCGAATCCAATCTAAGTCGCCTCGGCTCCATAGATACGCAAAGCCCACCATCAGAACGGCAAAGAACACAAGCAGGTCGAAGAAGCCGGTGAATAACAGCGCTTGAGCAGTATCCGCACTGATGATTTCGTTGGCCGTCATGTTGGCTGCTTTAATGTCTAATAGTCTTGCACTGAGTTCTTCGCGGGCTGGCTCAGACAGTCTTGCGTCGGCCAGTTGGGCAGAACTGCCATAGATGGCGGCCCACGGAAAGAAGAAGGCGACTTCAACATCGAAAACGATGAACAGCAGGGCAACAACGTAAAATCTCAGATCGAATTGAATCTGACTGGATCCGATTGCGTCTTCACCGCATTCGTAGATCGCATCTTTTTCTGGTGTTGGCAGTTTCGGTCTGAGCCATCGTCCCACCAGCATGGGAATCGCCAGCAACACGCAAACAGCGGTTCCGAACAGCAACAGATGTCCAACCAGATTTGTCATGTTGACTTTTCTTTTTTGTCGTGATCAGGCCGGGGCCGGCATGTGACGATCAAAGCTGGTGAGAAGGCTGGAGTGGGTTACGAGTGGTTCGGTCTTCATCTGGAGATCGCCAATGGGCGACTTCTGGTTCATCAAATTGCCAGCTTAGGCTCACGCTTTGGCCATCAAGGGTGGATTCGAATTCGACAAGTCCAGATGCTGGGTCGACTAAGCGTGCTCCCACTTGGCTCATTTCTTGAACACAGCGCGACACCATTTCTTCTTCGACCTGAATGGTTTCTCGCAGCTTATTGAGCACGTTGATTCGAGCCGCATCGAATTCGGAAACATCAACAGATGATTGTGAGCCATTTTCAGCAGCAGCAATTGCGTCTTCGAGTTCCCGGACCTCTTGGCGGTGATTTTGAATGGTTCGCGTGCTGTGGATCGCGTCTCGAGCAATCATACGCACCAGTGGTAAACGCTTGTTGGAATCTTCAACAGAGAGAATGGCGGATGAGGTCATGATGGCGATGACTTTCCGTAAACAAGACAAGAGTGCGAGTATGATTTTTTTTTGCGATGGACGAACGCAAGATTTTAAACCGAAGCGAATGGGCTTTCTTCCCCTTTGACCCAAACGGGTTCGCTGAGAACTTTTGATTCAGCAACAACAGTTGGATTCAGGGTTGCTTTCCCCCACGCAATTTCAAGTGGCAATTTTCCATAATCAACGATACAGCCGTCTCGACTGTAGCAGCTCAGATCATGGTTAGATCCCATGAAAATGCAATCGACGGGGCAGGGATCGATACACAGTGCACAGAACATGCATTTGGTGTAGTCGATGATAAAGCTATTGACTCGAAACCCTTTGCCAACAGGGCTCTTTTCTTTTTCGATATAAATGCAGTCTACTGGACAGGCAGCAGCGCATTTGTCGCAGCCAATGCACGTTGTGAGATCAAACCGATGGAAGCCACGATACCGCGGCTTGACTCGAAGAGCCGTTTCGGGATACGTGTAAGTATCGGCAAACGTTTTTCGCTCGGAGCGGTACGTTTTGATCATCTGTTTCAGGGTGATTGACATCCCCTGAATGACAGTGAACACGGCGACTCGCACGTTGCGAAACCACATTCGCATGATGTTGACTTTGGCTGATTGGCGATCGAGATAAACGGAAAAGCGTGTGCATCTTCGCAACACCGCTCGATCGATTATAGGCAGGCAAGTGATGGACGCAAGGCGTGCTTTGATCTGCGGTGTGACTTACGGTGTTGAAGTCTTCACGGTGTTGAAGTCTTCACGGTGTTGAAGTCTTAATGGGGCTGGCAGTTTCGGGCTCAGAGAGCCTGA
>CAYTUE010000081.1:5390-18129 GCA_964441085.1 uncultured Planctomycetaceae bacterium | reverse complement strand
TCATCACGTTTTGTTTATTGCGGTGGCATGGTTGATTACAGCAGGCTATGACAAATGGCCTGATTCAAGCAATGTCAGTAACCACGCAAGTCCAATGCCAGATATCAAAGCGGCTGTAAGTTGAACTTTGTTGTGAGCATGAAACTCCATTTCAGGTAGCAGATCGCTGAGCGAAATGCAGACAAACACACCACAAGCGAACGCCAATGTTGTCCCGACAAATTCCGTGTGAAACCCGGGGAACTGCTGAATTCCTAAGTAGAATAACGCTGCGCCGAGTGGACACATCAAGGCAAAGCCAACGTTAATCCACGCGATTGATTTACGGTTCCAGCCGTCGGCCATCATCAACGCAGAAATGGAAACGGCATCCAAAGGTTTATGGAGCAGCACGGCAAGAAACGTGCCCAGACCTAAAAACCACGTGTGGTTGTCCAGTTGAGACTCTCGATGCACACTGGCTCCTAATGCCACTCCATCGAACAGTGTGTGTAACGAGAGCCCGAATGCGATGCCGATCCAGCTGCCCCCATGAGCATGCCCGGTCGAATGGCATTCAACCGCCGAATGATCGGCTCCTCCAGCACATTCTTGTGTTTGGCTGGCAGCATGTTGATGACCGTGGTTGTGACCAGCATCGTGATCGTGATCGTGGTCGTGGTCACAGCCGCCAGCTTTTTGGCTCACCGACAGGGTGACTGGTTCGTGATTGTGAAAATGAAACAAACGCAGCAGCACAAATGTCATGGCAATACCAACCATGATCCAGCGCCCAGCAAGGTGAGGATTCCCCAACGAATCGACAGCGTGCGGCAGCATATGGAACACGCCAACGCCCAGCATCAGGCCTCCCACAAAGCTAATCATGGTTTGCAGCCGGACATGAGTGAGCCGGAACAGGGTCGGCAACCATCCACCGAGTAGAGAAGCAACGATGACTCCAACGCAATAAATTGCTAACAAACCGACCGTCCAAGCCATTCCGGTGCCGTCTTCGACAGCGAGCAGAGGAATTCTGCGCGACTCGATGAGGCTTTCGATTGCTATATTTTGTGTTGAGATCGCGAAGTCAGCAATCATCAATCGACCAGTACTTTCCAATGAAACAAATGACGGGAACACGAAATCAACCAGCAGGCAAATTCCCCCCCCAAGTCATCCAAGGCAAGTCATCCAAGGCGAGTCATCCAAGGCGAGTCATCCAAGGCGAGTTGCAGAGAAACTCTACCAGCGTGGCACAACAACACTGACTCTATGATGCCAATTTGCGCCACGAAGTGCCAAATTCCGGTGAGTAGTTGGCGATGCTCCGCTTCGCAGCTGAGATCGCACTCAGATTTTCTTTTGCCAGCGGCATGGGTTTCTGAGAAATCCCTCGTGAACGCGTCAGGTTCAGCAGCCTGCTAAGCTAAGGCTTGCGGATAAAGTCAGCTGCATAAGAACGGACTTCTTGCCCATTTAACACATGGAAGGTTCTGAGCTTATCAATGGTTGATGCAGAAAATCTTCCCAAAGGAACGTGGACCAGTTTGCGAGAATACCGTTTTGCAAGCCGTCGCCATCCGGCTCCTGGCGGCTTGTGGCTTAGCAAAGCAACGTGCTTTTCTTGGCTGTAATTCAAAGCGGCAGCCAACAATCGCTCTTCTAAAGTGTCAGCGAAGTCGAATTGAGGATCCTGAAAGATGTCAGGAACTGGTCGTGGCGGAAACAGAAACATACAACCGCCATATTGAGCAACCGCGATGCCGGGTCCAATCACTTCTTCGTTGAAGTCGGTTGCAAACAAGGAAAGAGTCGATTCGTCGTGAGTTTCTGCGTGCCAAGTAATTCGCCAAGGATACGATCTCGGATCCGCTGGCGAATCAAACAGCATGACCACGCAATCAATGTTGCCTCGCGCGGGCGGAAATTCTTTCACATACAAATCTCCCGTATGCCAGTTTCGCAGCGTTTCTCGGATGTCTAACCCATCCTTCATACTCGACGTGAATTTTTCAGTTCGAGCCAAGTCGTTACCAATTAAGTCTAAAGCGGCGTCTTTGATATGAGTTCGAAAATTTTCGATCGCGACGTCTTCAGGGGGCCAGCTGCACTGCCCAAACGGATTCCACGTTTTTTGCCATTCTCGGACTTGCTTGCGTTCTGCCGGCGCTTTCAATTCGCAAGTTCGCCAAACAACGGGATGCCCAGGCAAACGACTGACTGCAAGCATCGTTGAAAAATCCGGCATTTGAACTTCATCGATTCCAAACCGGATTTCTGGAAACGATTCGTCGTCAACGTAGTCGTACTGTCGAGCCACTTCAGCCAAGTGAATCGCAAACTGATCTCCGGCAATTTGTCGAGCCGCCGTGACCAATGTGTACAGATCGGGCGTAAAACGACGCTCCATTAGTGACAAATTTCGAATGTACTTCAGCATCACAGTCAGAAGCTGAGGTGTAATAGGGCGACCTCGCGAACCAAATTCCGCCTGATACCGATCACGACTGGCCAAAACCAGTGCCTTAATTCCATCGACCGATAAGTTTTCGTCATCATCAAGTTCTGCACGAGCACTTTCGTATAAACTGGTAATGAACGGGAGTTCTCCCAGCAAAAATGCCAATGTGCGATGTTCTACGGCATAGATTTCTGCTTCATTGACCTGCGAAACAGGTGCGTCTGGTCGGTCGACAACGCTTTGAAAAGCATCTCGAATCCACGGCCAATCGGTCACACTACAAACCAATAGAATTGATTCGTGCTTTTTCTGCAGATCGTGCAGTTCATTGGCCATCCAGTGCAGTCGGCGAATATGACTGGCTTCCTGCGGAGTCGGCAAACCGGGCAAAATTGCGGCTGAAAACCTTTCGACGCTGACTCGCTTCAGCGCATAGGGATCGGGCAACACGCTGGTCAGCGGTAGATAATTGTCGTCTTCGATATCGATGAAGGCACGAGGAATGTGTTCTTGAATCGCAATGCGTAACGCAGCAATCACCGGTTGACAGGGATCGACAGGAACGTAACTGCAGGCATCCAGATCATCATCGAATTCGCCGTTTTCGCCATCCGGTTCATTGGGGTCGTATTCTTCGGCAGAAAACGTATCACGCGGCTCCTTTTGAACGACAGCTGAAACGTTCGGAAGCCACTGAACGGCGGATTCCACTTTGGCCTGAAATGACGGAGGCAATGGTACCGCCACGCAATCAAAATTTTGACTTAGCATCAGACGACGCACTTCTAACGCAAAGTCTCCGCTGCCGTGAACGACGGGCAAAACCGTAATGTGACGGCCGAGTTGCAGAGCGTTCGAAGGTGTATTCATGTGTCGTCAATGTGTTTCTTTTGATTGTCGCCAAGCGGAACTTATTGAAAGTTTATCGTTCTTTGAGATGTGAAGGAATCCGGTGGCGAAATCATTTGCTTGAGTGCCAGAAAAAGTGATCTTAATTTGCACGCGAACCGTTTCACCAGAGTTGCTGTCAACACAGTCGACTGTTGGCACCTATTTCGGTCCATCAAAATCAATCGAACACAGCGGATTTCATCAGGTCAGCCAGTTTGCTAATCTGTTGGATTCAGAAATTCCGCATTGATGTTCTCATTTTCACATGGAAAGCAAAGATATGATTGTCGTGATTGCGACCATCACCTGCGTCCCTGGTCAACGAGATGCGTTTCTTTCGGAATTCAAGAAAATTGTACCTGAGGTTCTGAACGAATTGGGCTGCATGGAATATTCTCCGACAATCGACGAACCATTGCTGAGCAATCGGCAACAATACGATAAAGAGCGCATCACCATCGTGGAAAAGTGGAGCGACTTGGCGGCTTTAGAACGCCATTTGAATGCACCTCATATGCAAGAGTATCGCCCGAAAGTCGCCGACTTCGTGCAGACAACCGAACTGCGCGTATTATCGGCAGCCTGTTAGCGGAGACTGATTGGATTGAGCTTTGCGAACCTCACCGCGTTCTGGGCCTTGCTACTTGCAATCCCCATAGTGGCCGTTTACCTGATTCGGAACCGTCCATCCACGCGGTCCGTTTCTACTCTGCTATTTTGGGAACAAGTGAGCGACGAACCCAAGGCGGCAGCGTTGTTCAAACGCCTTCGTCACCCGGGTTCACTGATTCTTCAACTGGCATTGTTACTCCTGCTGACACTGGCACTGAGCGAACCATCGCTACACGGAAAACAAGGTCGCTCTCAAAGCCAAGTCCTTGTCATCGACAACAGCGCCAGTATGCAAGCTGTCGATTCGAATCATGTGCCTCGATTGGAACTGGCCATCACAGAAGCCATTGCGCTGATTGACACAATGGCACCAGACAGTGAAGTTTCAGTCATTGCTTCCTGTCCCACACCACATGTCATTTGCCCGCTCACGAAGTCATCTGCTTTGGCAAAAAGTCGGCTGAATACCATTCAACAAACGGATTGTGTCGGACGAATTGAAGAAGCGATTCAGTTTGCTCGTTCAGCGGCCAGTCGTTCAGCAGCCGGTCGTTTGCGTTCGAAACCAATCGTTGTCGTCACGGATGGCAACGACAACGCCACAGTCAGCACTGAGGCATCTCGTACCGAGGTACCTCGCACTGATTCACTCGATGGCAAAAACACGACGTCTTCGCCGACCGATGATTCCCCAATGACGCCCGAAGTCAGAACGATCGAAGTGGGTACACCGGTCGACAATGTTGGGCTGACTGTGTTTCGAGTTCGCCGAACATCATCAGATCCTACGCTTTGGCATTTGCTTTACGAAGTGTCGAATTTTTCAGAATCCAACACCACGGTTCATCTTGAAATTCAGCAAGACAACACGCTGCTTGATGTGCTGCCTTTGAATTTGAAACCGGGACAATCCATACGTAATGTTGTCACAAAGACATCGGCCAAAGGTGGGCTGATTACAGGAACTTTAAAAACCGTCAGTCAATCCCATAATTGGGCGGATGCTTTAGCAATCGATAATCAAGCCACTTCTCTGCTGGCGGCACGTCCCATGCTGGATGTGACATTGGTGACTTCTGGCAACTGGTTTCTTCAGCAAGCCCTTGCTGCCCACCCTCTCGTGCGTCTCACTGTCATTAAGCCGAGCCAGCAACAAGCGGCAGCCCAACTTGTGAATTCGATCTTTGTCTTCGATTCTACGGTGCCGCAAACATGGCTTTCTCAAGACAGCATTCCCACAAAAGCACTTGTGGTTGCTCCGTCACAATCAAGTCGCCTTTGGACATTCAATGGGCAGATCGACACGACATTTGTTGGAGAATACCAACAGAATCACCCGTTGCTGAAATACGTCCAGCTAGAAGATGTCGCCATCAATTCCGCTTCTGATGTGAGTCTTGTGAACGAAGCAAAAACCATCGCAACGGCACTTGAAGGACGGCCACTTCTGGCAACATATACAGCAAACAACAGTCGTGTCGTGATGCTGGCCGTCAACTTAAATCGTTCGGATCTGCCACTGCGATCGTCATTCCCAATTCTGCTCACCAATACTTTGCAATGGCTTGACGAATCCTTACCTGAAATATTGCCTCAAGCGGATACGAATTCCCCCACCACAGTCGTGAATCCTGCGACGAATTCCACCCCGATTTCAACAGCCACTTGTACGGTCAGCGATCCGAGTGGACAGAGTCAGCCGGTCGCCGTTGCTCATGGCAGCGCAAGCCTAGGCCGACTGTCCAAAGTGGGCGTGTATACGGTGCAATTCAAACAGAAAAACAGCAACACCATTGCTGGTTCAACAAGCGATCAAGGTCGATTGCAACTGCCTTGCAACCTTGTTTCTCGACAAGAAAGCCGTTTGAATCAAATTCAGAACGGTTCGTTGAATTCTTCCGCAGGTGTAGCAACTCCAGTTACCCCCTCTTTCAATCTCCAGAACCTGTTGTTGGTGATGGCGATGGTGGCTTTCATTGCAGAATGTTGGCTCTGGCATCGGCGAATTATTGAGTAGCGAAGCTGAAAACAGCAGAAGAAACGATGATTGACCTGCTGACGAAACCGGGCACCAAAGGCTTGTTGGTTTTGAACAAGCTAACCGACGAGGTTATCACCCGAGTTTTCTTTCTGGTGAATCGTAACGGGCCAACCGGGAAATTGGTTTTCTGAACGACCGTCTGTGGCGTTGCACAAAAAGCGAAACGCTTCCAGTTTGTAGGTCTTTGCCTGAGTATCAATGGTCACCATGCCGAAGCCACTTCCTTTTTCGTGAGCCTGATCATAGCGGTTGGGTGCCCTGCCAACTTGTGGGTTTCCAACGGCATACACGTACACTTTGTTGCCGAAACTATCGAGGTATTCCCCCGTATTGGGAAGCCCATGCGTCGGACGATTTTCGTGAGACATATCGACATCATCAGGTCGCCACCAGCGAGGGTATCCTGCAGCGATTGCTGGAGTGCAAAAGCTCCAACAACTGTCACGTTGTTCGTCAACACCATACTGCACGAGCGAAGTCAGATGCTGATCTCCGTTGACATGCAGTGGCATTCCCTTTCGCAAAATACGAATGGCGTTGTTGCGAGGGGTTTGAGGCCAACCGCTACTGTCCAAATCTGCGCGAAGATAGCCATTGTAGCCGCCATGATGAGTGGCCACGCCAGCGAACACGGTTTGCGACAACAGAACCTTCATCGAATGTCCTCGCCAATCATCCACCCAGTGTTTTAAAAATGATTCTTGTCGTTCTCCCAGCAGCACAAGACCATCTTTGTCTAAGCTGGCAAGATCGACGTCAGGATCCGTCACATGGTCGGCGCGCCCTTTTCCTGTGTCCACTTGTTGAGGTCCACTCTTAAACTGACGGTCGCCAAGGATTGCAAAGCTGACATTTCCGTAAACCATGTCGCCGAAATAAACACTGATATTCTGCTGGCAGGGAGTTGCGTCATAGTAGTCCGGATGATGTCCCACACAGGTTTTGTGAACGGCATTTACCATTCTGGCTGGCTGAAGATAGCCTCCGTTAGATGTTCCCGCTCTTTTCTTTTCGGTCATCTTACGGCCACCTTCGCCCCATAGATTTCCTTGAAACACATCGTGGTCGTCGGGAATACAAACGGTGGGTCGATCTTTCATCGAATCTGCAAACGCCCACCCAAACATGTAGAACTTGCGCAGATAGTTCAGGATGGCAGGTCCAGCTGGCTTACGAATGAGTCCGTAGCCGCCGTGTCCTTCGTAAATTTGATCTCCCGAAAAGTACAACATGTCGGGATCCAGTCGCAGTAAGTTATCGTTGACTGGCTGATAAGGAAAGCCATAGTCCTTTTGGCAGGTTAATGCTCCCAAACGCAGCGGACGTCCCGAAGGGTTGGCTTTGACTGTTCCTTCCCAGTAAAACGGCTGAGCTGTTTGGTCGACAGATTTTTCCTGGTAAACCAAACGGTACTGATGTGCTTGAGATTCATCCCACTTTGTGATCCGAAATGTGGCCACCCACGCGTCGGAATCCAATGTCGCATGTCCCAAGGATTCCCAAGTTCCTTTTCGATCAACTTGCAGTTCAACCGTTTGGTTGTCGTCTTTTGAAAGAGGTGGCATCAGAGCAGACATTTTCATTACGAAGCCGTCGTCTGTTCGCGAATCGCTGAGCGAATACATTGACCACAAAATCGGACCGAACGTGTGATCTTGTGACACAGTGAATGCTTTGCCAGCCACTTGCCAATTTTGAAAACGGTAGCGAGCTCCCTCATTGTTTTTTAGCTTGCGATCAAAGTTGCTGACCAATGCAACGTTGCCAGTAACCGTCTCCTTTTTTAGGTCTAAGGTCAGTTCAGCAAGGGGGGTTCCTGTGGGATCCAATGCGTGCAGTGTTAAGCGATACTGGTTGGCAACAGGTGCTCCTGTTAACTTCAATCGAAACTTGTCTTTGCTGCCGGGCAAAGCCACTTCTTTTCGACCGAGAACCAGCTTGCCATTGGTGACTCCTGCTGCCCAGCCGCCCTTTGCAAAACTATTACTGCGATATTCGTTGAGTTCACTTTTTAGCCCGATGCGAAATCCTGCACCTCCGTCTTTGGTTTGAAGTTCCACTTGCTGAATATCAACGGCCATGACAAATTCACGGTCAGGATGAGTCAGTTGGTGAGTCAGGAGTTGAATATTTCGGTCACCTCCTCCGGTCATGCACTCCGCTGCTCCATCAACAATCCGCCAATCTTCCATTGGGTTCGCCCAAAAATCACGGCCCAGCCAAACTCGATTTCGGCATGTGTGCCAACGGCTCTGAAACAGATTTGCTCCTTGAATTTTGAGCGGATCTGCCAAAGCAACTTCGGGGAAACCAGCGGCTGTCACCGTGGATCCAGTGGACGCGGCAGTCGAGACTGCTGCAAGAGACTTAATGGCTGAACGGCGAGAAAGCGGTGAAGTCATCGTGAGTTTTCACATTGGGAGGCGGCGATTGATTTGGAAGAGAATTGATTCAACAATCTCGTGATCAGAGGG
Source organism: uncultured Planctomycetaceae bacterium (assembly GCA_964441085.1). Classification (GTDB taxonomy): domain Bacteria; phylum Planctomycetota; class Planctomycetia; order Planctomycetales; family Planctomycetaceae; genus Fuerstiella. The sequence goes on along the minus strand of CAYTUE010000081.1, from coordinate 9,668 downwards.
AAATTGCACGGTATTCTTCGATCCCCCCAAAGCAAAAATCGCGTGGGCTGAATAAATCATTGTTCAAATTCCTCTGGATTTTACTAGACAACCCTCCACTTTTCCGAAAAGCCAAGCACAGGTGGACCTTCGCAAAGCCTGCATGTTACAATTCAGGGAGAAAGACGTCGGAGCAATGACTGATCACCTTCGCCCCATAGTTGGTGCAAGAAACGGCAAAGGCGGCATCAAGCTGTGCAGCTTTTGACTCAACACACTTTGATAGAAGTCAACATGGCAGGTCCTTTGTATGAAAGCTGGATTTCGTGACGACTAAGATCACCCTGTCTGAAACAGATCGCGATCTGCCACGGCACGTGAAAAACGGCTTCATGAGATTCACGGACTTCAAGCCGCTGACTCAGGGTGGAGAAGCGTTGCTGCAAACATGTTTCGATGAGAACCTTGGGCGAACAGTTGTCATGAAGACTCTGTTGCCACAACTGGCCAACCTTGAAGTTTATCGCAAGAGATTTCTGCGAGAAGCTCGAGTGACCGCACAACTGTCTCACCCAGCCACAGTTCCTGTTTACGAAATCAGCCGCGACAGAGAAGCCAACGTCTACTTCACCATGAAACGCTTACAAGGGCGAGACCTATGTGACGTTCTTGATCGACTGGCCGAAGGAGATGCCGACACACAGAAACAATTTCCAATCAACGACCTGATCAACATACTCATCCATGTCGGCCAGTGCTTGGCTTATGCTCATAATCGAGGTGTTGTGCATCGAGACCTGAAACCTGCCAATATGATGGTGGGCGAATATGGTGAAGTCACACTTTTAGACTGGGGACTGGCAAAAGTTTGGGATCAGCAAGAAGGCGATGAAGTTGAACAACTGGTACGTAGTGGGCAACAGCAGGTTTCCGGCCGCTTAACGGGTCGAGGAGACGTTCAAGGAACTCCGTTTTATATGTCTCCTGAACAAGCTCGTGAAACCGGAGACGTCGATGAACGCACGGACATCTACAACATTGGTATCGTTTTGTTTGAAGCGCTGACGAACCAAAGCTTCATGAGCGGTCGCAACTTCAAGGAAATTAAAAAGAAAATCCTAAATGACCCCGTCAGAACGCCATTGGATGTCGTCGGAAAAGTTCCCAAAGCTTTGAACGCAGTTTGCGAAAAGGCTCTGCAAAAAGATCCTCAAGATCGCTATCAAAACATGACGGAATTCGTTGATGACCTGAAAAATTATCTCATGAAACAACAAGTGTCTGCCTATACACCATCGTTTTGGGGAAAACTGATTCCTCGTTGGGGCACCAACTGATAGGCTGCCGACCTGTTTGATACTCGACCGTTTCCTTTTTTATTGCTGGCGAATTGATTCGCCGCAACCCAAGTGAAGTCTGAATGCTGCCACCCACAGAAGAAGCGATTGCCGAACTCACGGCAGAAATCAAAAAATGCCATCTGAACATTGACGACGCTTACGTATCGCAATTGTGCGATTACTGTCGAGTTCTGTGGAAGTGGAATGCCAAAATTAATTTGACGCGCCACACCAGCACCGAAGCATTTGCTGGGCGAGATCTGCTCGACACCACTCGACTTCGAGAACTTATTCCTGAGCACTCATCCGTGCTGGATGTTGGTTCGGGAGGCGGTGTCCCTGGAATTCCACTTTCGATCCTTCGTCCTGACCTGTCGGTGACATTGGCAGAATCGGTAGGCAAAAAAGCGAAGACTTTAAGAACCATCGTTAAGTCTTTGAATCTGCCAATCGAAGTTGTGCCCAAGCGAGCTGAAGTTTTGCTCAAGACAACTCAGTTCGATTTTCTGACTGTACGAGCCGTTGCAGGGTTGCGCAAGATCTTATTCTGGTTTCAGCAACAGTCGGGCCAGTTCGAACAAATGCTGTTAATCAAAGGGCCCAACTGGACCAAAGAACGAGACCAAGCAGCAGAAGAAGGCCTGATGGAAGGTGTTTCGCTAGAAGTGCTTGACCGCTATCGCCCGCCTGCCCACGATAGCGACAGCGTTGTGCTCGGTGTGAAATGGAACAAGCCTGTCTCTGCTGCTGATGGAGAAGAAACAGCATCGTAGTGCGTGCGGTTGAAACGGCCGTAAAGTTAAGAACTTAGCTCAACCGAACTGTTCTGTAATTCTGCATCATCTTCGGAAGGGACGGTGGCAAGTTGAACATAGTCGGGGCGGTCTGCTGCTGACAGGTGTTTAAAGGAACGCAGGATGTTGCCTCGACGAATTAAAAATACGCCGGGCATGCGAAAGCCATTTCCTTCGAGTGGTCCTAGGCCATGACCCGAAATCCAAGCTGCCAAGCCTCTCCACCAAACCTTGAATCCAAACAAAGCGGCAAAGCCACCCAGCTGCAAACCGAATGCGTCGTACAGCACGCAATTGGGATCTCGAAAGTAATGCAGGTCATTCAAGTCATATTTGTTCAGTAGCTCAACTGGTTCCGACTGCCCCATATGGACCAATGCAATCGTTGCGGCTTGCTTCTCGATTGCTGACCGTTGTTCTGCGATATCCGACAATGCTTCTCGGCAAAACGTACAACCAGCGTGTCTTAAAAAGACGACTAAAACACTGCGGTGTCGAGACAGCTCCAATAACGTGCTTCCCAGCTGACTCACCTGCCGAGACAACGGATTTAAAGTACGATCAGGGGCAGGCACAATGAATGCTTGAGAACGCGATTGATTGATTCGAGCAGCGTTCCACAGAATTGATAGAAATGGGACCCACCAAATTAAGTCATTTGTCAAGATGATCCAGCCAAAGGACGCTGGAAGCCGCTCTTGCCAGACAGCATAGGCAAACCCGATCGGCCCAAATACTTTTCCAAGAAGTCCCACCAAGACCATCGGCCAATGGCGGTACGGGTTGTAGGAAGCGATCCAGTAACCGATACCGTACACGCCCACGATCATTCCGATACACTGCCAAAATTCGGGATAAAGAGGCAGCGGTTCCAAGCCAACCCAGCGGAACATGACCGTTGGAGCGGTCATTGCAATCAGTCCCCAAACGATATTGTAAATCGCTGCGGCCAGCAAAACTCGAGTCATCCAGCGAGGAGGCTGTTCTGGAGCCTGCGGCTGATTCAAATTAGAATTTGTTTCAGCAACCACGTGGCAAAACCGCTGTGAAGGGGAATGAAGAAAACAACTGAATCGTTATAGACCGACGCAAAACGGTAACCATTCAGTGATTGGAGAATTCGCCGAAGAAATTCGTGAATCAGCAATCTTACTAAGATCTTGCAGAAAGCAATCTCTCAGGGAGCAGAACGGAGTTTTTAGCGACTTCAAAGCACGATCATTGCAAAACGACAGTGCTCTATCCAGTTTCGTGATGTGATGAAAATTCACACGAGATCTCAGCTGACACAGACTTCGACGTCGAGATCATCGAACAGGTCACGTAACTTTTCAACGGCCGCCATCTGTAACTGACGAACACGCTCTTTCGACAGGCCAAGTTCAGCAGAAAGTTCACGCAATGTTTTGGTGACTCCTTCTGAATCGAGTCCAAAGCGGGCCGTTACGATGCGATGTTCTCGTTCATCCAGACGATCCGCCATTCGGATAATCAAGGCTGCCATACGTTCTTCTTCTTGAACCCACTGCTTGATCAGCTCGTCGGCGTCTGCTTGAGGCAATTCATTCAGCACTTCACCACACGCACGATACTCAAGAGAATCGCGTTTGTGCTTTCTTTGAGTATACCGGTAAAAGTGGCGTTGAACAGAATGAGTCGCGTAGGTGCTGAAACGATATCCACGTGAGTAGTCGAACTTTGTGATTGCCTTTAAAAGGATCTCGTTGCCTTCGCTCATGAGTTCGTCAAAATCACACGTTGATGTGGCGAACTTTCGCGCGATCGAAATTACCAAACGAAGATTGCACTCTGCAATGTGGTTTCGCAAAGCCTCTGCGTCTTCCATGTCATCTTCGAAGTCGAACAAAGTTTCTTCCGAATCGTCACCAGCCATCAGCTTTCTTCGAGCCGCCTCTGCCTGATGCTTCTGATAGTTCATTTTGCGAAACAGAAATGCTTCACCTGCGGGGGAAAGCAACGGCAAGTCGCGAAGGCTGTCGAAATCGCCGCTGTGACCAATGTCAACCGTGCCTTCGCTTTGCCGATCGGCGTAAATCGAACAGCCATTGGGCAGTTCCGTCAGCTGTTGATGATCAGCAGTTTCGAATTCAGAACTGAAGATATATGAAAGTGGCTGCTCGTAGATTGAGTTCGCAGTTTTCATG
>CAYTUE010000081.1:1333-5290 GCA_964441085.1 uncultured Planctomycetaceae bacterium | reverse complement strand
TAGTCGTTGTGCGGGTTGGGCCGGTTGATCCGAACAGAGAATTCGGTGACCACAGGGGTTTCTTGTAAATTGCACGGTCTGGTGAATATGGGTGGCAAGGATGGACGATTAGCTTTTTGCAAGCCAATGCCGTTGCCACCTTCACACATGAGGACAACATGTGTTGAAGGGGCAGCGGGCTAAAAACTCACCACACCAGCTCTCCCTCTGCCCACTTCTTTTGGCAGCCGGTTGACTCTTTTTATCGCCTAAAGGTTTCATATGTCTCGCATGATCGCTGCGTTTGAAGCACTTCCTCTTTCCATCTGTGCTGCCCCTGTGTCTGATTTGCCCACGAGGTATGAAACCGAAGCTCCTGACGTTTGGCATCGATCAGTTGAGCAAACAGCCAAGTTCCGTTTGCCCAAAATGGAGTTAGTTCACTGCTGCGAAGAAATTTCAGAGCAACTGATGCAGATTCGAGATGAACTGCAATTCGAAAATTCATCGTCAAGTGCTGTCCAGCTTCGAGTTTTCGGTGACTGATGTTCTGTTTTCGGGCGAGCTGGTACGCAGACCAAAGACTCTAAAAATGCCCAAGGCACGCTTCTCAAACAGTTCGAAATTCCTAACAGACCACTGTATTTCCTAATGCAATCATCTTTCCCCCCGAACTTCTCGGGGGGATTTCTTTTAACTTCACACAAATTCCAGTGCGTGGATTTGTTGTCGAATCCGATGCGCTCACAATTCGTGTCAGTTGTGTTGAAATTCCTTCTCACAGCTTTCCTAGGCATTTGTCGTGAGCCGTCATGAAAACCCTGATTTCTGAAGCAGATATTCGCGACCGAGTCATTGAACTTGGTGAAACCTTGAGCCGCGAATATCAAGGCCGCCCTTTAACGATTCTGGGGGTCCTGACTGGATGCGTTGTGCTACTGGCCGATTTGATTCGAGCCACCTCGGTTCCTCTTCGAGTCGCGTTGATTCAGGCATCGAGCTACGAAGGGACTCAGACATCACCCGGACGACTCAAGATTAACGACGCTTTAGTCCCCGATTTAAAGGGCCGAGACGTTGTGATCTTGGACGACATCTTCGACACTGGGCGTACAATGGTGGGTCTGGTGGAAGCGATTCAGAAGTTCGAACCCAATTCCGTCAGGACGGCCGTACTTCTTTGGAAGACCGAACGGACCGAAGTTGCCTTACAGCCTGATTTTTTCGGGTTCAAGATTCCTGATGAGTTTGTTGTTGGGTACGGCTTAGACTACAACGACGAGTATCGGCATTTGCCATTTATCGGAGTCATGGAAGACGAAGACCTGAAAACAGCTCAGTCGTCGTAACTCACGGTAAACTGGCAACGCTTGAAACCTTGCTTGTTGATTCCACTGTCGAGATTCAAAAAAGAAGAAATCCGATGAAAACACCCCAAACGTTCTTCACCACACTGGCATATTTTACATTCTTAGGGGCCAGCCTTGCTGTTGCGACAGCTGCGCCTGTCGACGATGCAGTCCCGGACGATACAGTCGCTGGTGATACAGTCGCTGATGATAAAAAGACGGCGACCACTGAAGCTGCCAAACCAATCGTCATGAAGCTGAAAAATCTGACACTCACTGTGCCTGCCACATGGCGAGAAGCAGACACTCAAAGTCGAATGAGACTGACAACGTTGGAAATTCCGGCTGCCAAAGATGGGAAGCAAAAGGGCGAATTGGCAGTATTTCATTTTGCTGGCGGCGGCGGTGGCTTGCAGCAAAACATCGATCGTTGGATCGGGCAATTCAGCGCCGAAGGCCGAACATCAAAACTGGTCAAAGGCAAAGCTGGCGACGAGGAATATCATATTCTTGAACTTTCTGGCACCTTCAACAAATCTGTTGGGCCGCCGATCATGAGAAAAACAGAAGCGGTTGAAGGCTATCGTATGTTGGGCGCCATTGTGCCTGTCGGTTCTGAAGTCTACTACCTGAAACTCACCGGGCCAGATGCCGCCATAAAAGCAGCAGCAAAGGATTTTAGAAAGTCCTTTGGAGGTCAGATGAAGTCAGAAGAAGCGGTCAAGCTGTAAGCTGATTGGCACAGTTCATCAATGAATGGCTCGTTCAAAAGTGTTGAGGCACGTTTGAACGGGCTTTTTTTATGGATCCAATTTTCGCATTGCGTGAGACAGCTCACCTAGAGAACGGCCTTCAAAGGGAACAGTCGGGCATGCGTAACCGTTAAAATTGCCTCAATCAGTTTCCCGAGTTATAAGTCCTATTGGCTAGGGCTTTGCTCAATGACCAACAACAGAAGATGCGATTTGACAACGTAAGTTGTAGGGATTGCATCTCTCGCATACTCTGAGAATTCCATGAAACCGCTTCGAGATCTCTTAAAGCACTCTTCTGTCTACATGATCGGCCAGATCCTGACGCGCATGGCGTCTGTTCTGCTGCTGCCATTCTACACTCACGTGTTGACTACGGCCGATTATGGTGTGACCGCGATTTTAGATCTCACGGCGGCCATCCTATCAACATTCATTGCCGGTGGAATGGTCAGCGCGATTACTCGACACCATTTCGATGATGGTGATACGACGCATCACAACAAAGTGTGGTGGACGGGGCTGACAATGGTAGGACTGGTGTGTTTCATCATCTGCATTCCCATGTATCTGGGCCGCCAAACACTCGCTGATATCACACTGGGTTCGGAAATCAAGTTCGGAGCATGGTTCTATACACTCACGATTGCCAATCTCTGGTTCACCGTGGTTGTGATGATCTTGGATGCCTACCTTCGAGTAATGAAATGGAGCGGCCTGTTTGTCGTGATCAGCTTGGGACGTTTGATTATTAATGTCGCGCTCAATGTCTATTTAATGATTGGCATGGACCTAGGAGTCGAAGGTCTGCTGATTGGTAACCTGATTTCCACAATCTTGCACTTCGTTGTCATGGCGGCAGTATTCGTGCAAAGCCGCACTGGCTACAGCTTCGATCGCATTCTGGCAAACGACATGTTTCGATTTGCCAGCCCTCTTGTCGTTTCTGCTTTAGCCGGAATGCTGATGCATGAAGCAGACCGATACTTCCTTCGCATTTGGGTGGACATGGATGAGGTCGGGGTTTACTCGTTTGCTCATAAAATCGGCTTTGCTGTTCACACCTTGTGCCTGTTGCCATTTTTGTCGATCTGGCACGTTGCCGTTTATGACATCGAACGAATGGACGACGCCAAGAAAGTCTTTGGCAAAATTTTCGACTGGTTCAGTTCTGGCTTAGGTATTCTGATTTTGGGAGCATGCCTTAGCGTGCACCCTGTGCTTCCCTTCTTAACGCCTGATGCCTACGGCCCGGCAATCGATTTGATCGCCGTTGTTCTGTTGGGCTTTTACTTGTTCGCAATGAGCTTCATGTTTGAAGTGCCGTCTTTACTGACAAAGCGTACGAAATTGATGATCCCCGGTTCGATTGTGGGGTTAGTCGTGAACGTGGTGGCCAATATCATTTTAATTCCAATTCTTGGTGCTTGGGGAGCCGGCTGGGCGGGAGTTCTGACCTACTTAGCATATTCAGCCACTGTCCTTTATTACTGCCGTAAAGCCGATCACATTTCTTATCCGTGGCTATCAAGCTGCATAAAAGTTGGCCTGCTGGTTGCCGCCTATTTTGTAGTTCGTTTGCTTGTCTTTCCGCATGTTGGTTCATTGATGCAGCTGTTCACCTCAGTCGCGGTTTGTGCGATTTTTGCGGTCTGCTACTTTGGCAAAGAAGGGTTTCCTCTGCTGCTGGAATTCCTTGCAAAACGACGAAACAAACAAGCCAATGAAGATCACTCTGAAGGCGAAAGTTATTCAACCAACGAAACACTTGTCACCGAATAGCAGACGTCGACTGAGTTGCACGAATCAAATCCAGCAGCTTGTCACAGATGGCTTTTGAATCGTAGAATGGCAATCAATCGCTGGGTGCTTAGCAA
>CAYTUE010000081.1:0-1233 GCA_964441085.1 uncultured Planctomycetaceae bacterium | reverse complement strand
GTCACAGATGGCTTTTGAATCGTAGAATGGCAATCAATCGCTGGGTGCTTAGCAAGAATCAACACACGTCAATCAGGGCAAACAGATTCTTTAAGCGATCTCAGTGCTCTCCCCCAAACTCTCGACGGAATTTCATTGTGAAGGAATTGATCAAGGCGTCAGTACGAACTGCCAGCACGGTCGCAATGCTGCCTGTATTAGCCGTTTATGCGGTTGTTGCCACTTGCGTTGGGCAATGCACGGCCTTTACCGCCTTCAGTCAATTCCTGTGTCGGCTTCCAGGCAAGACGGGAGTCTACTTGAGGCACGCATTTTACAAATTCACGGCAGCGAAGTGTGAGCGAGATGTGTTTGTCGGATACGGCACAATTTTTAGTGATCACCAAGTTTCACTCGAAAAATCCACCTACATTGGAAACTATTGTTCTATCGGCAATATCACAATCGAAAAAGACGTTTTGATTGCATCGCACGTATCCATTATGAACGGCACGGGGCAGCATCGAATTGATCGTTTGGATATTCCTGTGCGAGAACAAGTGGGGAAGTTTCCACCGATCACCATCGGCCAAGATTCATGGATTGGCGAAAAAGCAACCGTTGCCGCTAACGTGGGTAAGCACTGTGTGGTTGGAGCCGGAGCTGTCGTGCTCTCCGATCTCCCTGACTATGCGATCGCCGTAGGTGTTCCCGCGAAAATCATCGGTGACCGCAGAAAACAGGCCACGAAACCAACCAACGCAGAATAAGAACAGCAGTACAGCGACGGGATCAAAGTTCGCGTGTCAGTGCAGCGTTGTGTTTTAGATTGGACTGCAAATGCGTGTTCACTCGCGTTTGGTCTCGAAAGATCTGCTTTGCAACGGGACCGATTTTGTGTCGGTCGCCGTGTTCGTGGTGACAGTCTTTTGAGTTGACCGGGATCTTCCTTCATGTTGAAGATATTTCCTTGAGCGTCTGGCGTCGAGGGGCTGTACCAGAGAGTCAATTGGAAATGGCCGAACTGTGACCGCAACAGGTAAGGCTTTGAACGACGTGAGGTTGATCAGTCCCAGTTCTTGAGGTCACTGGTTTGCAGATTCTGAAGTCCGAACTGGCAATGGATCGGCTTCTTGCAGTTCTTGTTCGATTTGTTGTAACAGATTTTTTTCTGCTGGAGCAAGTCCTTGAGTTGCTCGGCGAGTCAGCAGGCGTCGAAGAGAATACCGAGCTTTGGGTAAGTCTCCATGTAAC
>CAYTUE010000080.1:13233-18486 GCA_964441085.1 uncultured Planctomycetaceae bacterium | reverse complement strand
GTTGCAGAACCGGAACCCAGTGCCGAAACCGCCGCGATAGAACCTATTGCAGAAGAGATCACACCGAGCGAATTCGTCGAAGAAACGTTAGCGATCAGTGATTCCATCCTACAGCAACTCAGCACACAAGATTCATCAGATTCAGGCGCTGACGCCGACCAAGATGCGCCAGCACAGCAACCCGTGCAACCCCGTCCAACTCCACCCACGTCTGTATCGGCTGGCAGCTTTTCCGTCTGGACTGCTCCAGAATATCCGTCCCCCGGCGAACCCTATCGAATCATCGTTCAGATTCAGTTGCCCCCGAAAACCAAAAGCTATCACTTACGCGATCTCAGCGGAGTCGTCGTCGGCAGCGATGGCTATCGAAAACCAATCCCCGGCATCAATCCGAGCACTCTTCCCATCGTTGATGGGTGTGTGCGGCTCGTGATTCCAATCGTAAGCGCCGACGAAAAAGTGAAAGACGCGATTTTTATTCGCTCTAAGCTGCTCAAGGAAACTCAAAAGTTGCTCATCGAATTCTAGGATTCAAGCGATGCTACGGCAGGTTTAAAAACGGACGAATCTGTTCGCACACTTCCCGCACTTCAGCTGCCGACTTTCGAAACGCTGCGAATTCGGAATCAACCAAATCGGGATGCATTTGCCGACTCACTCCGCGACTACCAACCACAACAGGAATTGACAAACAAACATCGTCGATCCCGCAATAGCCATCGAGCATCACAGACAAGGGCATTGTCGCATGAAGGTTGGATCGCACCGCTTCAATAACCACGGTCGTTGCCTTGGCCACCGCAAAGTTCGTGTGACCTTTCAAACGCAGAATATCAGCTCCACTATTAACCGTTGATTGAGCCAACTGGTGAGCTGCTTCCAGTGATTGATTAATACACTCGCCCCCAACAGAGACTCTGTGAATCGCCGCAACTTGAGATTGACCGTGTTCTCCTAAAATATAGGCTCGAATATCATCAGCATGGATATTCAATCGCTTTGACAGCATGGTTCGAAATCGAGCACTATCGACGATCGTGCCAATGCCACAAACTTGGTTCCAGCTCAAGTCGGTCAGCTTTAAAGCCGCCCACGTCATTGCATCCACCGGGTTCGTCACGATCAAGAAAATGGCTTGGGGGCTGGCTGCCGCCAATTTCGGCATCCACTCGGCGAAAATCTTCGCATTGCCTTCTGCTAAAAGACGCCGATTCGGAACCCCACCTGCCAAAGGCACTGACATTGCCATAACCACAACATCAGAATCACTCGAATCAGCAACCTCGCCACCGCTGACATCGACTCCATGCTTCACGAACGACGCCGCATGCTGTAAGTCCAATGCGTGCCCTTCAGCCAACTGTTGAGTCCTGTTGATCAGCACGAGCTGATCAGCCAAGCCTTCCAAGACGATTGTGTAAGCAACCGCAGCCCCAACATTTCCTATTCCAACAACCGTGATTTTCATGCCAAAATTCTAGCCAGACGAATCCATTCGAAAAGGCTCACTCGACATCAATTCAGCGACTTCCAACGAACACTTCACACGCCACCAAGCGAACAAACCAAGATTCACAACACACGCATGTGGTGACATGAAAACCAGACGACACGAATCACTGTTCGCAAACGGCGAACACGTGGCGGAAAACCTGACACGTGATGTAAAACCTGAAGGGTTCGGCATGATTCTCGGGCCGAACAGGTCAACAGGCGATGCAGATTCTGCTAGCCTGCGGCATCCCCACCCTGAAAGGATTTGTAGCTCATGCCAGACCAATTTTTGAAGGACCTGTTGTCCACTCCCGGAACCAGCGGGTACGAACAGAACATCCAAAAAGTGATTCGCCAGTTCGTTGAACCGTTTGCTGATTCGACACGAACCGACGTTCACGGAAACGTGATTGCGGCCGTTCACGAAACCGCAAAACCTCGTATTCTCCTCGACGCTCACTGCGATCAAATTGGCTTGATCGTGCGCCATATCGATGATTCTGGATTTCTGCGAGTCAACACAGTGGGCGGGTGGGACATGCAAGTCTTACTGGGACAAAAAGTGGTTGTCCACACAACCACAGGACCAGTCCCAGGCGTCATCGCCAGAAAGCCCATTCATCTACTCAGCGAATCTGAACGGAAAACAGTCCCCAAAATTTCTGACCTCTGGATCGACATTGGTGCATGCAGTCGTGAAGAAACGGAAGAAATTGTTCAAATCGGAGATTCAGCGACCGCCACTGCTTCAATCACAGAACTTCGCAATGGACGAATTTCAGGAGTCGCCATGGATGATCGTACGGGCATTTGGGTGATCATGAATGCACTGAAAATCGTTGCCGCCCGAAACCCCAAGGCTGCCGTGTTTGCCGTATCCGCCGTTCAAGAAGAAATCGGTTTAAGAGGAGCCAAGACAGCCGCCTTTGGAATCCAACCTGATGTCGCCATTGCTGTCGACGTGACTCACGCCACGGACTGCCCAGGCATCGACAAGAACGAATTTGGCGACATCGCAGTAGGAAAAGGTCCAGTCGTCGTGCGAGGAGCCAATGCAAACCCTCGAGTCTTCGATCTGCTTCAATCCACCGCCAGCAAACACGAAATTCCGATCCAAATTAATGCGCTAGGACGAGCAGCCAGTAACGATGGTAATGCTCTGCAATTGAATCAAGCCGGTTGTGCCACCGGGTTGGTCACCTTGCCCAATCGGTACATGCACAGCCCTGTGGAAGTTGTTGCAGAAAGTGATCTGCAACAAAGTGCAGAACTGATCGCAGAATTCTGTTTAGCAATCGACGAATCCACAGACTTCATTCCCTAAAACGTTCTCAGCCTCAGGCCGATTCCACAAATCTGTTGGCGATCACCCTCGATTTCACAAGCTGAGTCCAAGGTGTCCGAAATTCACCCTCCATCTGTGATCCAGCCGCGTTATTTTCATGTCATCTCGTAAGGAACAGTGGCCAAGCACAGTCATAACGATTGAACCAAACAAAGGGAAATCCAACATCGACTGATGCGAAATGACATCCTGCTCGGTGAACTTTTTGCTGGTGATCGTCCGCCAAGGCCCAGAAGTTGAATGCAAATTGGTCACCCAGTTCGTCATAATGAGCGTCGCAGCTGTTGTCTGAGATGAGCAGTTCAAACCAGTCGGACGTCGAACGGGCATTTGCATCTTCGCAGTGCCACCACATCATATTCATTTCAATTATTCTTGAAGCTCAAAGTTTCCCGACCGAACCTTTGACGTATTTCTCCAGAAGGACCTTCAGTCGATGCCCATCAAGGTACGATGCCAGGACTGTGAAACTGTTCTGAAACTTTCTGACAAGGCGGCTGGACGAGCTGTCAAATGCAAATCGTGTGGAGCAAAAGTGCGGGTTCCTGGGCAACGAACCGACACAGAAGGTTCAGCACCATCGAAGTCAGGATCGGGTTCTGGTCGAAAGCGTCGAAAACGCCGCCCAGCCCCTGCTGCTGTCTCCAGCAATGGCGACGACCTTTTTGGCCAAATCGATCTGCGTCGAGCCGAAAGTCGGACTCGAATTTGCCCCAGCTGCACAACAGAAATTTTTGACGACGAAGAATTCATGTGCCCTGAATGTGGAGTTGATCTCGACACAGGTAAGCTCAGTGCAACCGAAGCAAAACGCCGGAGTCGTGGTGGCCCACCCCCAGAAGAATTTTACGGAGCCATCTGGAGCAATGCTTGGGCGTTCGTCATGAACCACAAAGGCTTTGTTGCTCGAACAGGCCTCACTTGGGGCATCAGCTTCGCCATGGTTGTTGTGTCTGCGTTCACGCTGAACTGGTTTCTTCCAGCACGAGAAGCAGAACTGATTGCGTCCGCAGAAGGGCCTGTCACAATCAACGAAGACGGGGTGACAATCGAACCCACACAGCAGAACGATGCAAAGTACGATGACGTCACTTACAATCACGATAGTTCATCAATTGTATCTGCCAAAGGAAAGTTGGTCCTGCCCACACCGTTCATGGGAGCCGTACTTTCGCCTCCCACTTATTTTTGGACCTTCATCTTTTGCATCTTTTTCTTAGGTATGTCCGGCTGGGCATGGACACTTTCCGCCAAAACCGTGGAAGTCACTCTCGCCAAACAAAAGAAAATCAAACGATTTCAAGGTGATATTTTTGGAGACATGACCAGAGGCTTCACCACCGTCTTCTGGCCAATCATGGTGATGTACCCCGTGGTTTGGATTCCCGTAGCCATGTACTTCTTGGACGTGTCCGTTCAAACTTGCGCGATCACCGGAGGGATCATCTACCTGATCCCATTCATCTTCCTGCTGCCACAGGCCGTCGTCCATATGGCTCAGCCGTATACCTATCGAGCGTGGCTGACAAGTTGGATGGGCAAAGATTTTCTGGCAACAATCGGACCGTCTCTCTATGTGTCGCTGCTATTCTTTGTCTTCGTCATGCTGCCTCCCTTGGGCATATTGACCGGAGCCTACTATTACTGGAATGAAATCGCCGACTTCTATGTCAACAGCATCGAAATCCCGGTCATCGGATACAATCCTGACGACGCAGCGGAATCGTGGACATTTTCGATTTTCCGAATGCCCTTCCTATTCGCATTCACTTTCCTCACAGGAACAGTATTCCTGTCGCTGTTAGCAATTCCCGCCGTTTTCATGATGAGAGTCTTTGGACTATTTGGACTGTATTTTCGACCAGACATGTCGCTGTGTGTTGAAGAAGTCGAATTCACAGACGTTCGTTTCGGGCCGCGTTTTCTTGCCATCCATGTTGATGCGATCGTCATTACAATCATCTTAGGAGCAATGGTGTTTGCCGCAGGACTCGTCAGTTTGCTGTTTGGCTTCCTGTACGAATCAGAACAAATACAAATGTACATCTACTACGCCACCATTGTTCTGGGCACCCTTGGGCTCATGACAATTTACTTCGGCAAGGGAGAATCTGGAGCAGGGCGGTGCACACTCGGCAAATGGTCGCTCGGGCTCATTGTCCTTCAAGAAGATGGCTCGCCCATGCCATTCCCATTGGCCGCCAAACGATTCTATGCATCACTCTTATCGATCTTTTCCCTGTCCGGAACGTTTGCGATGTGCGTCTTCAATCCACAAAGTAGAGCATTCCATGACACTGCGACGAAAACCAAGGTTGTCTGGCGCAGCGACGAAGATTAACCGCAGGGCATCGATCCAGAAAATCCAACAAGGCACGACTTGCGACAAGCTCTGGCAACATGACGAAGACTTC
>CAYTUE010000080.1:9938-13133 GCA_964441085.1 uncultured Planctomycetaceae bacterium | reverse complement strand
GTTGGCTTCACTGCGTGAACAGCGGATACCATGGATTCAGCGAATTCTTTCACATCTGCCAGCGCCTGATCCGTCGCTTCAGCAGCTCGCTTCACGATAGCAGACCCAACAATAATTCCATCAGCGACACCTTCCAAGGCCGACACCTGTTCAGGACTGCTGATCCCAAAACCAACCGCTAAAGGCAGATCAGTCGACTGACGCAGCCCTTTCAGCTGATCGATCAAAACTGCGGGCAGTTCTTGACGAACGCCCGTTGTTCCCGCCACAGACACGCAGTACACAAAACCACTGGATGCATCCAGAATCTGTTGAGACCTTGTACTGGACGTCGTAGGAGCAATTAACTGCACGAGGTCCAAGCCCGCAGTCTTCGCAATTTCAGACATTTCGACTGCTTCATCTGCTGGCAGGTCTGGAATAATAAACCCGCTGAACCCAGCCTCCGCCGCCTTTGTCACAAACTGTTTAGTCCCGTAACGAAAGACAATCGCAAACGAAACCATTGCCAAAACAGGAGGCAAATCATCCTTCTTCAAGCTGTCCATCATTTCAAAAATCGCATCAACTGTGATTCCATTGCTCAGTGCTCGAGTATACGACGCCTGAATCACGGGGCCATCAGCAATCGGGTCGCTATAAGGAAAACCCAGTTCGATCAAGTCGACCTTCGCAGACTTCAGCGTCTTCAGTAGCTCTGCCGTCGTATCCACACTTGGATCCCCTGCCGTAATAAATGGCATGAAGGTCATCCGATTTTCACTGACAGCCTGTTGAAAAACCTGATTAATTCGAGACATCTTCGCGGACGCTTTTTGAAGGACAAGAACTGAATTTGACAAAGTGGACTCGAAAATCATTCAATGGCAGTCCAAAACAACAAACCATCCCAAAGTCCACTCCCAAACAGACTACCTGTTTCTGAAGTAAGCGTCATTCGTCGGATGGATCAACCCGCGTGATCCAACAGATTTCCTAATTTTGAAGCCGCCCTGTTGCAACCTTTCGCAACAACGCATCATCGTTCTCGCACCATAATTCAGATAACATGCAATTTTCACAGAGCCCCACTTCGTCATAAAAACGGCTTCTCGACCGTTAAATCCATAGAGCTTGAGCGGCAACCTCACCCATTCAAGTGGTCACCCATCACAATGCCCGAAGAAAATCACTCAGTCACACGCCCCAACCAACCGCTGCGTGAAACTCAGCCGGCCCCCAAAGCAGTCGACACCCACCTTTGGCCCGTCATTCCTCTTCGTCCAACCAACGATTGCTTTCAACAGCTGAATCAGCACGCAATAAACGGCTTTGCTTGCGACCAAATCCCAGACCCAATTGTCATCCAGCAAACGACCTGTCAATCACTCTTGCAGTTGATGCCAATTGCAGATCCCGCAAAGGCCAATCAACTTGCAGAAACCAGCAAAGAAGTCGAAGTGATTGCCACCGTCGACCATTACGCTCATCTCGAAACTCTACAAAAAGCGGCCGCCAGCAAAGCAACCAAACTGAAAGTGCTTGTTGCTGTGAATTCGGGAGCCAACTACTTTGGGTGCCGACCGGGGACAGAAGCATTGCAATTGGCATTGGCCTGTCGCCAACAAGCCAACTTAAATTTCGCCGGATTGACCTCCGAAATTCCAGCCCATCGTACAGCTCTTGACATCAATTCAGACGATTGTGCAATGGGAGCTTTAACAGGGACCGCTGCCAAACTACAAACCTGTGACGTGAACTGCCCCATGTTGCACCTTCGAACTCACGCTCCCATTTCCTTTTCACAGATTCCAACCAACTGGCACGCGTCATTTCCACTGCAGTCGAAATCAAAACCTGAAGCGAACCCCCAAGCAACATCCAAGCCGTTTTCTCAACAACTCACAGCCACCGTAATCGCTCGACCATCATTGCGACGCGCCGTCATCGATTGCGGCAACCAGATTCTGTTCCCCACACACCAGATCATACTTTCGACAAGCGAAACCATTCCCATTCTGCACATGGATCATCCGCGATGCGTTTTAGACATGACCAACGTGTCATCAGAACTCAAAATTGGACAACAAGTTCAATTCACTTTAGCCAACTGCAGTTCACAATAAACCACACGGCCTGCTTCAACCACACAGCCTCCTTCAACCACGCCGACAATATCAATTCCGCCGCGCTAACGACGGCCGAATCAGCCACTGATTCGCCGCAGTTCCCTCAGCCTTCTCTCATGCGTGGACGAAACCCCAAAACACTCAAACAAACACCCGCCTCACCTGCAACTCAATAAGCCCTATGCCAGACTGGACCATTTTAAGTTTCCTACTCACTTTAACCGTAGGCGGTACCGTCGGCTTTCTTTCGGGTCTGTTCGGAGTCGGTGGTGGATTTCTGCTGGTCCCCATTTTGAATGTTCTGCTCGCAGTTCCCATGACTCTGGCCGTGGGTTCCACTGCCTGCTACACACTGGGACCAGCCACTGTCGCTGTGATGGCTCGACGTCCCGCCGGAGGATTTCTTGAACTGCCCCTGATTATTTCAGGCGGACTGTTTTCAGGAGTCTTCCTCGGAGCCAACTTTTTAAACGCGTTGTCCGACTGGGAAGGGCTGGTCATTGCGGGAAAGATCGTCCCCGCCGATGATCTCTTCGTCCTGCTTTCGTACGCGGTGCTGATGATTGGAATCTGCATCCTGACATTTCAAGACGGCCTGAAACGAACCAAATCATCCCAAACCAAGGCGGGCCTGTTTTCATACTGGCTCCTTCCCCCCATCGCAGAAATCAAAGACCTGCAACCATCTCAGCACAGCATTCCTCTTGTCGCATGGACGGGAGTCGTCATTGGTTTTCTGAGCGGTTTTTTGGGGATGAGCGGTGGGCTTGTCCTTATCCCCGCGTGTATCTATCTCTTGGGACTTCAGGTCCACGAAGCAGCAACCGTCACCATCGTGATTGTGTGGCTTGTCTCCGCCCAATCAACAATACTGCATGCTTGTCACAATCACATTAACCTGCCTCTGGTGGTCTCACTGTTGATTTCAGGAACCATTGGAGCTGCCGTCGGAGCACAATTCGCAGGCAGGCTTTCCGCTTCTCAGCTGAAAGTCGGATTCGGGACACTCGTCCTTCTTGCAGCACTCATCGTTGTGATTCGACTTTGCATGCTGGTACTTCACGGCCCCACTGTTTAGATTTCATCG
>CAYTUE010000080.1:7374-9838 GCA_964441085.1 uncultured Planctomycetaceae bacterium | reverse complement strand
TTTCATCGCCTTAAATTCGATCGTCGCGCTTTAAAGCCTTTGTCGATTCGCCCTCTGACCACCTACCTTGCAGCCGTTCTTATGCCATTCGACTTTCAAGACTGTCTTGTTCCCTACGCAAAACACGGGCTTAGCTTCTTGTATCCCGATATCTGGGAACTGCACGAAGAATCTGAAGGCACAGACATTACGATTTCACTGGCTCCATGTGCAACCAGTTTCTGGACTCTCAGAATGATGCACGAATGTCCGCCTCCCCCCCAAGTGGTTGAATCTTGCATTGCAGCCTTTCAAGAAGAATACGACGAACTCGAAGAATCCGAATCCAAGGTCATGATTTCGGGGATGCCAGCATTTAGCCGAGACCTAGAATTCATCTGCCTTGAACTGACAAATTCAGTTGGCCTCGCCAGCGTCCGCACGTCAGAATTCACCCTTCTGGTTTGGTGGCAAGGCACAGATTTAGATCTCGAAGAATTTCGCCCCATCTTCGACCATATCACGCGTTCAATTCAAATTGACGCTCTTGTCGATTAACAATTCTGCGATCACTGATCGCCGCTATCCTCTTGAATCAAACGCAGCACGTTCCACAACACCCAACACTCTGTCAGTTAACGAGTTTGGGTTGCGATCAATCGTGCCGAGGCCACTTTTGCCTCCCGGCCCAATCCGCTGGGTTCCAAACGATCAATCGACAACCAAGGCAGCTGGAAGTCGGTTCACAGACTCCGCAGTTATCAGACCTTACGGCTGAAAACCTGATTCTTGACAACCAATTTGCTATACTAAACAACTAAGCCATTCGTTTCCCCCCTCTGTTATTGATCCGCCATGCCCGTCGTGCATCATCCTGCAATCGATCAGTTTTCTGAATTCGCAAAGCAAGCGAGATTTGTTCCCGTCTATCGGCAGTTAACCGCCGATTCTCTGACGCCCGTAACCGCATGGCAAAAACTTCGGCACGAACCATGGTCCTTTCTCTTCGAAAGCGTTGTCGGCGGCGAAAAAATTGGCCGTTTTAGCTTCGTCGGCAGTCAACCTTTTCTTTCAATGACCGCATGGGGCAATCATGTTCAAATTCGCG
Source organism: uncultured Planctomycetaceae bacterium (assembly GCA_964441085.1). Classification (GTDB taxonomy): domain Bacteria; phylum Planctomycetota; class Planctomycetia; order Planctomycetales; family Planctomycetaceae; genus Fuerstiella. Next base: position 8,751 of record CAYTUE010000080.1, on the reverse strand, counting down.
ACGCCCATGACAAGATCATACGCAGCTGGGAGAGCGAAGACCCGCTGCTCGACCTAGAAAAATGGTTGGCAGATTACAAAAGCGTGAGCATTCCAGGGCTCCCAAGTTTTGCCGGAGGCGCCGTTGGATTCGCTGGCTACGACGTCATTCGGTATTCAGAAAATCTTCCCGATGTCCCCGAAGACGATCGAAAGCTGCCCGACCTCTGCTTCGCACTGTATGACTCCATGCTGGTGTTCGATCACATCAAGAAAACGATCCTTGCCGTTGCACTGGCTGACACCGAAGCTCAACCACTGGAACAAGCTCGTCAAACAGCAGAATCCAAATTGCATCAACTGTGTGAACAACTTTCACAACCTCAAGACGCTGTTTCACTCACAGACATCGATCTGCAAACAGATACTCCTCTTCCAGAAACTGAATCCAACTTTACTCAACCAGAATTCGAACAAGCCGTTCAACAGTGTCGAGAATACATTAAGGCAGGAGACATTTTCCAAGTCGTCTTTAGCCAAAGACTTCGGCGAAAAAGTGAAGCTCAACCAATCGATGTTTACCGTTCACTGCGAATGGTCAACCCCAGCCCCTTTATGTTTCTGTTGCAAACACCTGAACTCGATTTGGTCGGCAGCAGCCCCGAAATCATGGTCAGAGTCGAAGATGGCGAAACCACCATCCGCCCACTCGCCGGCACTCGTCCTCGAGGCAAATCAGAACAAGAAGACGAAGAACTTGCCGCCGAACTACTCGCCGATCCCAAAGAACGAGCCGAACATGTCATGCTGATCGACCTCGCTCGTAACGATGTTGGTCGAGTCTCCAATTTTGGCACCGTGGAACTCAACGATGTCATGCTGGTCGAAAAGTACAGCCACGTCATGCACATCACTAGCAATGTCGTCGGACAACTTAAGCCCGGACTATCAGCCATCGAAGCTCTTCGAACCGGCTTGCCAGCTGGCACCGTTTCAGGTGCTCCCAAGGTGCGCGCCATGCAAATCATCGACAGCATCGAACCGCACAAACGAGGGCCCTATGCCGGAGCAGTCGGTTACATCGACTTCAATGGAAATATGGACACCTGCATCGCTCTCCGCACACTCGTCATGAAAGATGGCTGCATTGATATCCAAGCAGGAGCAGGAATTGTCGCGGACAGTGTTCCCGAAATGGAATATCGAGAAACCCTGAATAAAGCTCGAGCCATCCTGAAAGCCATTCAAATTGCAGAAAGCCAATTGTCCTAACAGCAACTTCATCGCCTAGCCCCAAGTTGGTTCGGTGACACTCAGTTCGCAGCCTTGCAAAGCGGCCGTTTTCCAAAGTATCTCCCGCAGATTTCACAAAACTCACACACAACCAACTCACACACAA
>CAYTUE010000080.1:1761-7274 GCA_964441085.1 uncultured Planctomycetaceae bacterium | reverse complement strand
AACTCACACACAACCAACTCACACACAATCCATTCGCAGCCTTTCCTTCCGTAAATCAAACGCCGACAGCAATGGTCAACCACTGGAATCAACTGAAAGCACATCAGGAACAACGAGCATTGTTCCAACGCTCCATTCAGCACGGACGGCTGTCGCACGCCTATATGCTGGTTGGCCCCGCTGGCATCGGCAAAATGCAGTTTGCTCGCCTGCTGGCAATGTCTGTGTTCTGTCGACAGCACGAATTACACGAACTTCAAGCATGTGGTGAATGCCGAGCCTGTCGAGGTTTCCTTGCGAATACATGGCCCGACTATTCTGAAGTGGGGCTCCCCGATGGAAAGCAAATCATTCCGATCTCCGCCATTATCGGTGGAGACGATGACAAGCGAGGACGGTCTGGATTGTGCTACGACCTTTCAATGTCTCCCCAAGCTTCCGAACGTCGAGTGGCCGTGATTAACGATTCCGGGCAAATGAGCACCGAAGGGGCTAACGCACTGCTAAAGACTCTCGAAGAACCTCCCGCGGATTCCTTAATTCTATTGATCTGCGACAACGCAGACACACTGCTGCCCACCATCCGGTCACGCTGCCAAGCCATCCGATTTTTTCCTTTGCCCGAAGCCGACATCAAAGACATCCTGCTGACTCAAGAACTAGTCGAAAACGAAAACGACGCAGCGTCTGTTGCAAGCCTGTGCGAAGGCAGCCTGCAAACCGCCATGCAGTTACTGAACCCCGAACTGCGAAAACTGAAAACCATGATTGCTCGAAGCATCGTGCAACTTGAACAAATGCAACCTCTGCAACTGTCCAGCACAATCATCAGCAGCCTAGAAGAAATTTCGAGCAGTACGGCAGAACAACGCCAAAACGCTCAATGGCTTCTACGCTTTGTGGCGGATGCCATTCGAAGCCGGCTCAAAGGACTCGCATCCGGTGACCTTTCCGACCCGATCTCTCAACGAATGGGAGCCAAAGATGGAGTCGACTTGCTTGCCCCCATGCTCAGTCGCACCCTCACAGCTTCTTCACAAATCGCTGGTTCTTCCCCTGTGAAGCTCGTCATGGAAGCGCTCTTCGATGATCTGGCAAGACTCTGCCGCACCGCCGTGAAACGCCGCTAATTTCATCCCCCATAATGCGGGACACCCAAAGCCAATGCGGCTGAGCACACAGTGAAACCCGTGAGCTTTCTGCCCCCGTGAGCTTTGCTGAACCCGTGATCTTTGCTGAGATTGCCACGGGGCCGTTTTCATTGTTCAAACGATAGGACGACGGTTGAAACGCTATCCCATCGGGAACTACTTTTTCGATTTCACAACAATCAAGCTGTGGTTCTGAACATCATACTGATACTCAAGCCCTTCACCGGGTACCGGCAGACGAATCTGCTTGGCTTCAATCACCTTACTTTTGAACTCCTGATAATCCTTCGGGTACCGACCTTCTGTCGCCCGAAACATTTCCACCGCTTGATTCACCGTCATCCCTGAAATCTGCTGCTTCAACGGCCCATAGGCTTCCAAGGCTCCCGTCACTGGATTCGAAATCTTCACCTTCGAATCAACGATCTCATTGTCAGCCGTTGGATCAAACTCCTCGATCTTGTCCGTCATCTTGGGCTTAGCCAATGTCCCCTGAGTTTTCGGCTTCGGTTGAGAAGGCGACGTGTCGCGACATCCTGCGATCACCGTCAACAACAAGACCAAGGCGAAGGCTAAGACTAAAATCAATCGAAGCATTTTCTTTCTCCTGTTTCCAACAAATCGGCACTCGCTCAATCACGCAGTTCGACGGCGTTTCCAAACGCCGACTGCCACAGCAAACACCACCACAAGACTCACCAACCAACCAAACCAATCTCCCCACTTAACATACAACGTCGATCGACCATCCAAAGGCACCTGAGCACACAGCATCGCCGACACTTGCCGATACCGCTTGCCAGTCTCCGGATCAATCATCGAATCCACGGCTTTGAATTCCGCAACCGTGGTCGCCGTTTCTTCGGTCATCAACTGAAAATGCTCGGGCTTCCGAATACGTCCCGCGGAATCAATGAATGCCGAAATTCCCGCATTCACCGCCCGAACCATGGGTCTTCTCGTTTCAATGCAGCGAAATGTGGCCGTCACCAAATGCTGATCGAGTTCGCTACTCCCACGAAACCATCCGTCATTCGTCATGTTCACCAGAACATCAGGAAGTCTGCCAGATTCACTTCGAGTGCTCACTGCTTGACGAACCAATTGAGGCACCGTGTCTTCAAAACAAATAATCGGAGCAAACGAAAATTTGCCCGAATCAAAGACGACTGATTCATCCCCAGCATCAATGCCAAACCCCGCGCCAAAGGGAGTCACTTTTGCCAACCACGGAAACACACTTCGCAAAGGAATGTATTCACCAAAAACCACTCGATGATTCTTGTCATAACGCCCCACATAGCCAACATCTGGACGAATCATGGCAGCCGAATTATATCGTTTGCGACCATCCTCACCGGCAACCTCTGTCAATAGACCAACCAACATGGCTGCTCCCGCTTCTTGACTGCGGTTGGTTAACAACATGCGAGCCTGCTGGTCTCGCCAAGATGAAATTTCTTGAGCCGCCCAATTGCTGTTCAACCCCTTGGCATCTGGAGGCAAAAACGCGGTTAAGTCGTCATCCGTCAAAGCATCTGTAACAACTCGATCGGGAACAGGAAACATGGTTTCCGGCCATACAATTAAATCGGGACGCAAACCGGCTGCTCGACGAGTCAACAAGTCATGGTCAATCACCATCCGTTGCCACTTGCCGGGATCATGCTTGGATTCCGGAGTGAAATTGCCTTGAGCCAAAGCAATCACAGGCCCCTCCTTCGTCTCCACAACGTCACTCAACCGAATTGTTCCGTAGCCGTAACAAGCAGCCACAAGCAACAAACAGCTTCCAATGGCAATCACGGGACGATCATTCTGAATGCCGCCTACTGTTTCGCTTGCCGCCAATCGAAACTTGCCTAACCACTTGCCAGGTAATTGCCCCGCGATGCAACCGGAAAAACAAGCCAACACAAACGAAACTCCGTATGCCCCCGTCACATCACTGATCTGCACCAATGGCACAAAGCGGTACTGAGAATGAGCCAGAAAATACCAAGGAAACCCAGTCAGCAAATAGGCTCGCAAAAACTCAAGACTCGTCCAAACCAAACCGCAGGCCAACCACACCGGCAACCCTGCCGCACAGGCCGCTCGGCCCAATGCAACAAACACCGGAAAGTAGAACGCAAGATACACTCCCATCGCAGCCACAGCCCCGTACATGGCCGGATGCCCCAGTCTCATCCACTGAACAGTTGCAACCGCCCAAATCATGCCACCCAAATAGATCACTCGATAACTTCGCTTGGGAAGGTCAGGAGCTCTCAAGAGCAAGCACAAAGGAACCAAAGCAATCCATGCTACAGGTGCCGCTTCCACAGGATGAAAGCTCAACCACAAGGCCAAACCCGTCAACACAGTCGCTAGAAAAACAGATCGTAAAGATCCCGCTGGGCCAGAATGGTCTGTCCCAGAAGAAATAATCCGATCAATGTCCGGACGAAGCACAGATGTCGCTTCGAGATTCTGTGAATCTGATTCAGAGCTTGGATTTACGGCGGCGTCCGACAAGTGAACATCCTTTTTCAGCGATGTAATTCAATTCCATCAGTTCTTGCCGAAATTCGACAACAGTCTTCTTCGACAATGGCCGCAAAGTGTAGCAAACCTACGTTCTTAGGCGATCCCTGACGCACAAGGCAGCCTGATTGCACCAAGTTCTCTAAAATTCCACGGCAGAATTTCTAATCTCGATGCTGCACAGACACAGAACTCACTTCGACCTTGTATGATGCCCAAGCACGTTTTGGCTTCGCTCACAAAATTTCAAACATAGCTCAGCGACTCACCCCCACAAGCACCATGAACGATCCTGCGCCTCAGTTAACCACCCACAGCAAAGTCCACGGCGAAATCTCAGAACTCAGCCGACTGCAACAAGCATTGCTGTTTGCCGAACTCTCCAACGCCTCATACTACGACCAAGATTTCATCGCCCCCATTTTGAAAGAAATGGGCTTTCACGAATTCCGCTACTTCGATCGCGACGGCGCTCAGGCATATATTTTGTGGAACGACCACGACTGTGTTGTGGCTTGTCGAGGAACCGAACCCAACGAATGGAATGACATCAAAGCCGACGCCAACGCCGTGGCTGTCGTCACAGAAACGTTTGGAAAAGTGCATAAAGGCTTCAACACAGAAGTCGATGACCTGTGGCCCATGCTGGAAGAAGTCCTCACAACAAACGAAAAGACTCTTTGGTTCACCGGACACAGCCTCGGAGGAGCCATGGCCACGATTTGTGCGGGACGTTGCTATTTATCAGACATTCCTTCCATGCCGCACGCTTTGTACACCTACGGAAGCCCACGAGTCGGCTGCAAACGGTTCGTGAACTTTGTGGAACTCGACCACTCTCGATTTGTCAACAACAACGACATTGTCACTCGAGTCCCACCACCATGGATGGGATACCGCCACGGTGGCAAAGAATGGTATTTGAATCGCAACGGACGGCTGAGCAAAGCCAAGGGATTTGCTCGCAGCCTCGATCGTTGGCGAGGATTTTTACGAGGTCTCATTAAGTTCAACATCGATCATTTTGCCGACCATTCCATGGAACGGTACATCGACTACATCCACCAAGCCGTCCTTGAAGAACAAAAGGATGTGCAAGACGGTTTCTCAACCAAAGCGGAAAACTCACCAACAAAAAATGCAACCGCCCTCAGCCTGCACCAGCCGGAAACAGAAAATTAACTGAAAGTCAAAACACGCAAGAACGACAGATGCTGCTGCGTCAAGACAAAATCCCATTCGCGACCAGCAATCCGTGCAGCTTGCTGACAATTTCCGGCAAGAATCAGAATCAGAATCAGAAACGGTCCGATTTTGTGAAGTCTGCCTCTGATCCATAAGAACACGACTTCACCGGTGGACGAACGGCCAATCGTCAAGTAACCTTCCGACCTTGGTACGAGATCTGAAGCAACCAACACAGCTTCTGGTTTCGAACAACACCAAATCTTCGGTAGATAACACTTCTTATCGCTGATATGCCCTGGTGGCGGAATTGGTAGACGCACCAGACTTAAAATCTGGGGTTCCGAACGGAGCGTGCGGGTTCAAGTCCCGCCCGGGGTATTCAAACGACGACTGAGCAAAACACGGCCAACCGATACACTCACAGGTTGTAGAAAAAGGTAACCCGACGCGTGAGCGAGGGATTTTCATTCACCTTTTCTTCTGGTTTCTGTCCCGTCCTCATGTGTTTTCCTGTCTTCACGCGTTTTGAAGTTGCGCTCTTTGGGTCAACCCGAAGCGTGAGCAAGGAAACGAACTCGTCGCCCTCAAGGCCAACGGCCTAACAATTTGCCCAGCCTTGGCTGCAAGCCAAGGGATGAGTTCACCATC
>CAYTUE010000080.1:0-1661 GCA_964441085.1 uncultured Planctomycetaceae bacterium | reverse complement strand
CGGAAGGCTCCTGCGTAGGAGCCGGACCGACGAACATTGCCAGTCAGAATGGCAAACTGAACGACTCACGCCAGAGTCATTTCAAAAACAAAAACAAAAACAAAAACAATTCAAACTTGACAATCTAAGCCTAATACAAAAAACCATGTGAGGCGGCACTACGCGCTGGAATCGAGCAAACTCTCAAGTGCAGAGATCGTGAATTTACGAAAAGCGAATTCGGCGAAATCAACATCGTGAATTACGAGATCACGGATGACAATAGTGGCAGCCAGGCTGCGAGCAGCAAGGACGCGAGTAAACGATTCAGCGATGTAAATACGCGCTAGTTCGACAAGTTCTGGGTCGGCGTCATCCGGGATGGTGTTTGCAACGGTAGCCGAAACCGGATCGGAAGAAGAAACCGTGTCAAACTCTGCGGAGTACTTGACGACGTAACCGAGGCTAGATGATTGCATCAGTTCCCGAACAGTCAATTGCATCTGTGCCGCCTAACGGAAGTTTTTTACGACACCGCCGTAAACGAAGCGGTTGACTCTGAGTTAAGTGAAATTGTACCAACACCAACGCCCGTTGCCAAAGAGGCAAGGTGTGCCGGAGGCCCCAGCGTAAAAACCATGTTAGCGGATACGTTGCATTTGAATTCGATTTCCAATCCGATGGCCAGCCGCACGAACAAATCCACCAAGCCCCCTCGGTGTCAAACGTGGAGGCAGCAATGGGCTGTAGCGCCATCGGTAATGTGATCACGAGAAATAGGTGCGATGGCGGCGAGGGAATAGAGCAACGTTGCAAATCAACGCGGTTGTGGATTAAAGTCCGATCCCTTATTCGGCCTCGTTGTCTGCTGCTAGGAATCGGTATGTCATCATCGCACCTAACGCGGTGCCGAGCACTCCAGCTATACACCAAAACGCGATGGCGGCACTGTATGACTGGATCAGTTTAAGGCTATTTGACATGGAGGCTGCAACACTTCCGAGCAAAACTCCCATCGTGATACACACGGCAATTAAAGACAAATATGCCCCCATATCCCTAATGCCTCCACGGAGCAGAAAGGCAGAGGCAGTCATTTGTCGCTTGTAGATCAGGTGGCTCATGACACACCAAAAGCCAGAAAGTCCGCTTAGGCGTTTTCTCCGAGAGTGTAGAGTATGCAAACCGCAACTGAAGATGAGCAGACAGCCTAAGGATCCTATAAACTTTATAGCGAAGACGTTCAGCCAAGTCTGACCAAATGCAGTCGTTAAGGGGTTCGCTTCACGGGACAAGTCGGGTGATGCGATGTATGTCGAAGCGACATCGAGTACGGCAGCTAACAGCAATGAAATCGCAATCCATCTCGTCCAATTTCTTTTCATCGGGGTACTCGTAGAAATGTTTGCGTTAAAACGTGGCCAAAAAGTTGAAGGGCGCGCCAAGGTTGCCAGATAGCTACGGGCCGCTGGCGACGCCAACCGCAAGCAGAATCGCGACGTCGCATGGAACGCCACACATGACTGCCAACGGAAAAGAGGTGTACTCGATCAAAGTGAGTTTCCGCTAACGGAAGGTTTTTACGACACCGCTTCTCACCGAAGTCAAAAAGCGTCGCAACTGAGATCAGTTTACCAAAAAGAAATCACGTTGCCAAAGAGGCGGTGTCCACGGCGTGGCAA
>CAYTUE010000079.1:3715-18602 GCA_964441085.1 uncultured Planctomycetaceae bacterium | reverse complement strand
AACGCGTAACGTCGCCGCCCGATTATGCTGGTCGTTAGCCCAGCAGCACTTCCTACGCACAAAGGCCGTTCTTCATTGGCGCTTATGAATTATCCGGGCTCGTTACCAACTCGTTACATTTTCGGCGGTCGGTATCGTTTATCATTGATTGGCATGAGTAAGGGAATTTGCACATGATCATTTTTGATAAAAGTCGTTTTAAGTGGGGCTGGATTGCTGTCACGCTGGTGATCAGTTGGCTGACGTTGGTCAATGTTGTTTCCTATTTTCGCACTGGCCCCACACAGGTCTTTCTGATCGAAAAAGGTGACCTTCGCTGGCTGCCGCTGTGGAGTACCGCATTCTATTTTCACATCGCTAGCAGCAGTGTTTGTCTCGCCCTTGGACCGCTGTTGATGATTCCGAGACTGATTCGATATCGCAAGCTGCATGCGATTCTGGGTTATGCCTATTTGAATGCGGTTCTTTGGGTTTCGGTGCCGAGCGGTCTCGTGCTTTCGGTTTATGCCAAAGGTGGGCTGCCATCGACACTCGGATTTGCGTTAACGGGTGGGCTATGGTGGGCGGCGACTTGGCTTGGTTACCGAGCGATACGCCAACGCAATATGAAATCGCATGTTTGCTGGATGATACGCTCCTACGCGCTTGCCTTGAGTGCCGTTGCCTTTCGAGTCGTTCAGCAGTTGGTTGCATTTACTCCCTGCCCCAATATGACCAACTACATTTTTTCAATCTGGCTGAGCCTGCTCATTAGCCTCTGGGTCTCCGAAAATTGCATCATGCGTCTGTTCCCCAAATCACCGAACGGCAAACTGGCGAACCGTTCAATTCCCGTTCCGTTTCTGGACACCGTCTGTTCCAAAAATTGATTCTAGTTTTTAATTAGAAAGCATTGAGATGAACCGTTTTCTCGTCGTCCCTTTAGCCCTAAGCTGTTCGTTATTTGTCGGTGTCCTTTATACTAAGACATCAATGGGAGAGAACGCCGCAGCCTATTCAACTCAAGAGTCAACACTGACTGAGGAAGAGGAACCACAAGAGCAAGAAGCTGGCGAGTTGTTGTCGTTGAGCGAGATTCGAACTCTTGTTTTAGACGGTTGGCCAACGGTGCCTCGGTCAGCATGGGCGTCACGCGCTGGGCCGAAGCTCTTGTCTTTCGCTGAATTGGGCGGTGCGCGTGAGGCAGTCAAACTTGGTAACAAGCCTAGTTTTTTGACCAGCCTGATCGTTTACGAAAATGGCAACCGTGTTTACTTTCCCCTTCATGTCGATCGGGCAAGCGGCGAAGTCATGATCTTTGCTGGGGGCGGTGGGAATTGGGTGGTCTATACGAAATGGAGAGACAGTTACCTTCCAAAATATTTGAAACGCACCCAATCGAATGAGGCCAAGGGTTTTTCACGTATCACTGATCGCTAACTTGTTTTTTGTATGCGAGGCCAACTCAATGACCGAACCGTGGCGCAGTCTCCGAATTGATGATCGAATCCGTATCACATACATTCTGAATGAGTTCCTGCACCCCGGCTACACGTTCCCCGACGAAACTCGAACGTTGTACGAACATCTTATTGCACACGGCGAAATCTTGATTGTTGATGATTCCACCGAACGGCTGGTGACCGCATAGGCCACCGTCGTTTTGGTTTCGCCCTTGAGTGTCGTTTCGCGTTCAAGCTTCAAAAACTGATGCAAGCCAAGCCGAGGCTCATGCTACGCTTTAATGGGCTGCGTATGGGCATGGCACTTTAGGCTTCGTGATGCTGACTACCGCCCGGCGAACCTTAAGAGGGTGAGCCCCACAATGGCCAAGACGGCAGATACAATCCAAAAGCGAATTACGATTCGAGCTTCTGGGTCGCCTCGAAAGACAAAATGATTGTGCAACGGGCTGCAGCGGAGTAATCGTTTGCCCGTGATTTTATGGCCGCTCACCTGCACAATCACGCTCAAAGTTTCTACAACAAACAGGCCACCAATCACCAGCAGCAGCCATTCTTGGCCACATGCAATTCCACAATAGCCGATCAGTGCTCCTGTCGGCAACGAACCGGTATCGCCTAAAAACACGAGTGCTGGGTGAGTGTTAAACCACAGAAAACCGAGCATGGCTCCGACCAAAGCAGCTAATAATACGGCGAGTTCGCCTGATCCTGGCACAAAGGTCAGGTGAAGATGGTCGGCGAATTCAGCATGGCCGCAAAGGTAAGTGATGGCGGCGAAAGATCCCGCACAAAAGATGGTAGGCCCCGCAGCTAAACCATCGAGCCCATCCGTGAGGTTCACAGCATTGGTGACACTCACAATGACCAAAGTCATCCAAGCGATCATACAAATTGATCCGGTAAACAGCACCGATTCAATCACAGGTAAACGCACATCGGGTAACAAGGTGGAACGGTTTGTGGCAAACCACAGCAGGCTAGAAATGCATGTCGCGAGTAGGATTTGCAGGCCCAGTTTTTGTTTTGCCGACAGTCCCAAGCGTTCGGTGCTTTGCTTGATTCGATCGTCTTGAAAACCCAAGGCTAAAGCCCCCACCATCAGCAGCAAGCCAATTTGGATGAATTGGGATGACAAGTCGCCACAGAGAATCACCGCAAGCAAGACTGCGGCCATCACGAAGAGGCCTCCCATGGTGGGAGTATCTTGTTTGTTCGCGTGCAGTTTGTTTAACGTGGGGGAAGCGCTGGCGATTCGTTCTGTAAACCGGCTTTGTAACCAGCGAATGGCGATTGGTCCCAAAACTAATGTGGTGGCGAAACCAATCAGACTGGAAGCCGCTATTCGAGCCGTCAGGAAGATGGCTTCTGGGCTGTCGGTTGCATTCACCTTCAGCCAGCTGGGAAACAGTTGCAGCAACCACAGAATCATCTGGGTTTATCCAAAGTAGGTGACAGCGTTCTTGAACAGCTGCAACCCTTCGCCGTCGCCTTGAAGCTGTCGGCGAGTCCACTGAGGGTGCTGAGTCGCAAACAGGTAACGTTCGGGGTGAGGCATGAGTCCGAGAACTCGACCCGTTTCGTCGGACAAGCCAGCGATGTTCGCTAGCGATCCGTTGGGGTTACATGGTTCGGGCAAAATGTCGATTGTTGTGGGATCGCCTGTTTCAGCGGCCATCTTTGCGGCGTCGTCGTTCCAATAGCACAAGCTAATTTGCTGATTGCTACGAAGCTGTTGCAGCACGCTGTTGTCGGAAACCGCAATGCGGCCTTCTGCATGAGCAATCGGAACTTCAAATTCATCCATGTCTTTTAAGAAGACGCTGTTGGAATTGGGCACTTTTAACTTCACCCAGCGGTCTGTGTAACGTCCGCTGTTATTCCAAGTTAACGTGACTTGATCTTCGAAGTTGTTGTCGGCTGGACGGTCGATTCCTCGACGCATCAGCAAGCCAGCTTTCAGGATGGTTTGGAAGCCGTTGCAAATGCCCAGTAACAATTTATCGGCAGTTAAAAATTCCTGCATTGCGTCGTTCAACTGTCCGCGCAATTGACGACTAAAGATGACTCCCGCACCAATATCATCGCCATAGCTGAAGCCGCCCGGAATGCACAGAATTTGGAAGTCCCGAAGTTGTTCGGGATTTTCCAGCAGGCGGAACAAGTGAATTCTTTCCGAAGTTGCTCCTGCCATTTCGAAGGCATGAGCAGTTTCGATATCACAGTTAGTTCCGGGGGCTCGCAAAATGCAGGCTCGAACAGTGGCCATCCGTTGGTCTCGTCGATGGAAGTCATTCAGGGGCAGAGAAGCAGGGCAAACGCCGACAGCAAACTAACAAGTCGGCTGGCGAAATCTCTCCCGAGCGGCTGATATCGATCTGAAATTTGCAGAACCCAGAATGTGGTTGCGAAGTCCGAGATTACTGAAATCGCGGTCGATCGTTGGTGGGGGGCTGTGATGAACGGTGATTTCAAAGAAAACCCGACACATGAGCGAGGAATGCCGACTTGCTGCCTGAGGGCTCGTTCCTCGCTGACGCTTTTTGAAGGAGCCCTCTTTTCGCTCGGAGCGGCGGCATCGGTTTTGCCGTGGTCATCAGGTCGCCCGACTTCAATACTCCCGCTTCGGGTTTCCTTTTGCTGCGTTGGATGGGCCATGGGATTCGGTCCGCTTTCAGCATCGCAGTTGAAATTGACTCAGATTGTCAAGAAACAACCGCAGATCCGGAATTTTTGGCGATCGAATGGAAATATCTGGCTTCCAAGTTGGTTTGCTGAAACTGCGATGCCAACGGACGGCAGCTGGCCATCGCAAGCTCCGGAATTTGCTGTTTTCGAGCAATAAGGTCTCGAAGTTTGCGGGAAAGGCGGTAGATTCGGCCCTAGGTCAAACAACCGCTTTTTCGCCTGATTTGGGTCGAAAAGCGGTTTTACGGCCACGTTCCGTTCTTCGTCTGTTTGAAAAGATGACCGCGGCGATTTTCATTGATCGTCGTTGACTGAAGAACGGACAAAATTTCATCAGATTGCAAAGGAATGCTGGCCTTCAGCCATTTCCTTGCGAAAGATGTCCTATCACATTGACCCTTAATAGACTGCGGGAGTCGCATGCAAATGATTACGGCTGATGCGGAATGTCCAAGACTAATTCCGTCTATCCCTTACCCCGATTATACTTACTACCCCGGCTCTGGATGCCCACACCCCACAAGAGATCCCAAAGGCCATAGCTATGGCCGCAAGCATGCTCCCGGGCAGGGACCGAAAGCTTTGAATTCAGAAACATGGCAAGATAACCGCAATTATTTGCTGGCCATCGACTTCTTTAATGTGGGCTACTACTGGGAAGCTCACGAAGAATGGGAGCGACTTTGGCGAGTATCTGGTGCAGACACCACTTCTGGGCGATTCCTGAAGGGGCTGATTAAACTGGCTGCAGCGGGAGTCAAAGTTCGCGAACGAAGTATTCACGGAGTTCGTCGACACGCTGCTTCGGCTGGCGAAATGTTTGCCGATGTGGCTGCAGAAGCCGATATGGACAGCTACTGTGGTCTCGATTTTACTCGACTGCAATTTGCAGCTGACCGAGCTGCTCAGTTGGCCTACAAAAAAGAACACGAATCAGGAACTCCTGTGCGAGTCTTTCCGTTTACGTTGAAGCCAGAAGCTCCTGCTCCAACAAACAGCTAGTTGCTGCGAGTGAAACCTGTGGCCAGTTTTTAGAACCTAGCCGACAGATGATCGCTTGGAATCGAAAATAAAAATGCTCACGGCTATCCTCTGTCGTGAGCATTTTTTTTTTGCAGATTTCATGCAGAAGAAGCAGCACGCCTAAACGGCGGTGAAATCACTCAGTGTCGATTGTCCAAAATGGAAACCGACATTCAGTCATAACCAGTTCGACGAATTTTCTTCGACAACTTTTTGCATCGTGAAACTATGAAGATTTTGGTGGTTGGCCAAGGCGGTCGAGAACATGCTTTGGTTTGGAAGTTGGCGCAAAGCCCCAGTGTGGAAAAAGTGTATTGTGCTCCCGGAAATGCGGGCACTGCCAGCGACGCCGAAAACGTAAACATTGCCAGCGATGACGTTGGCCGTTTGATGTCGTTCGCTTTGCACAACGACATTGATTTAACCGTTGTGGGGCCAGAAATCCCTTTGGTCGCCGGCATCGTTGATGAATTCAAAGCTCACAATCTGAATATCTTTGGTCCTTCAAAGTCAGCCGCTCGACTGGAAGGCAGCAAAGCATTCTGCAAAGACATTATGAAGAAAGCGGGTGTTCCCACAGCCGCTTATCGAGCCTTCACGCGATTGGAAGAAGCCGAAGCTTACCTAGATGCCTTCGAAGATGATCAACCTGTGGTCGTGAAAGCAGATGGTTTAGCGGCTGGCAAGGGAGTTCACGTTTGTAACAACAAACGTGAAGCGCTGAAGGCCGTCAGTGAAATGATTCGAGACGACTGTTTTGGCGCTGCGGGCCGAAAGGTTGTTATCGAAGAATGTTTGGAAGGCCAAGAAGTCAGCATCTTGGCAATCGTCGATGGCGACACCATTATTCCTCTTGAAACGTCTCAGGATCACAAGCGAGCACAGGACGGCGACCGAGGCCCCAACACGGGTGGAATGGGAGCTTACAGTCCAGCCACATCGGTGAGTTCTGAAATGATGGACGACATCGTCCGGCAGGTGCTGATTCCCACGATTCACACCATGAAGTTGGAAGGACATCCGTTTTCTGGAGTCCTTTATGCAGGTTTGATGTTAACAGCAGCCGGCCCCAAAGTGTTGGAATACAACGTTCGCTTTGGTGACCCAGAAGCTCAACCGGTCTTGATGAGAATGAAGAGCGATTTGGCTCAAATTTTATCTCTCGCGGCAACCGGCCGATTGTCTGAACTGGAATCTGTGGAATGGTATCCCGACCCCGCCGTGTGCGTGGTGATGGCCGCCGAAGGCTACCCCGGCAGCTATCGCAAAGGCCAATGGATCGAAGGAATTCGCCAAGCTGACGAATTGATGAACACCAAAGTGTTCCATGCTGGGACCGCGTCGAAGGAAGCCAAGATCGTTTCCAATGGTGGGCGAGTTCTCGGAGTCACCGCCATGGCAGCCGATATTCCCGCCGCAAAAGCGGCCGCCTACCAAGCCGTGGCGAAAATCGAATGGGAAGGTTCTTGGTACAGAACAGATATCAGCGACAAAGCATAACTGACAGCGTCACTCACAGTGTCAGTTGTAACGGCGATTGGTTGTGTCTGTGGCTGGTGCATCGGTGACTGGCACATCGATGACAGATCAACCATTCTTCAAACGATGACTTGCTGGTTGCAGGTGCGAATTTTCACGAATAAAACACGAATCGACTGAGTCACCATGCAGTCACATTGTTCCATGGATCATTCTCAACGCTATTCAAAGCAAACTCTGTTTTCACCGGTGGGTGAAGAAGGGCAGTTGCGTCTCGCAAATTCATCGGTGTTGCTGGTGGGTTGTGGGGCACTTGGCTGTGTCTTGGCCGATAGTCTGGTTCGAGCAGGCGTAGGAAAGATTCGAATTGTTGATCGAGACTTCGTCGAAGCCAGCAATTTGCAACGTCAGATTTTGTTTACCGAAGCCGACGCAGAAGGCCATCTTCCGAAAGCGATTGCCGCCCAAAATCGGCTCAGCCAAATCAACAGTTCCATTTTGATTGAAGCGATTGTTGCTGATGTCACGGAATCCAACTTGCCGAAATTCGCGAGTTCGGTGGACCTGATTTTGGATGGAACAGACAACTTCGAAATTCGTTATTTGATCAACGATGTGGCGTTAGAAACCAACACGCCGTGGATCTTTACTGGTTGCACAGGAAGCACGGGACAAATGATGCCCGTGATTCCTTTTAAGACAGGCTGCCTTCGCTGTTTGATGCCAGATGCTCCACCGCCAGGAGCCACCGAAACCTGCGACACTGCGGGAGTCCTCGGGCCAGCCGTGACGGCCATTGCATCGATGCAGGCTGCCGTCGCTTTGCGGCTTTTGGTGGAACAGCACTTGTATGATGATGAACCCGACCAGCTAAATGATCTCAAACAGCTGACGATCGTCGATGTTTGGAATCAAACACAGCGTGCTGTTGATTGTCAAAGTTTACCAGCAGCAAACTGCCCGGCCTGTCAGGGAGGGGAACGGAAGTGGCTAAACGGTCGTGAATCGGGACAGTCTACCGTGTTGTGCGGAAGGAATGCGGTGCAGGTGAGTCCAGCAACGTCGATGAGCTTATCGTTGGATGAACTGGCCAATCGCTTTCGTCCGTTTGCTGAAGTCAGTTCGAATCGGTTTTTGGTTCGAGCCAACTTAGCCGAAAGTGAAATTCAGTTAACCGTGTTTCCCGACGGAAGAACAATTGTGAAAGGAACAGAAGACCCTGCGGTTGCTCGATCAATCGTCGCCCGCTGGATTGGATCGTAATACTGCTAGAGCGTAATACCGCTGGAGCGTAATACGGTTGGGGCGTAATACCGCTGGGCGACCTGCAGCGTTTCACAAGCTGTGACGTGACGAATGCCTCGATTTCGTCGAATGGTTGTTTCATCGAGAAGTCATGCAGGTCATTGGAAACCCTGCTGTAGGGATTGGACGGGGCACTTTAGGGAAGCAAGGTTTGTGTGGTCGAAGTCTTTGGCAAGAGAGCGTTTTTTTGATAGGCTGTGCCCAAGGTTTTGGCCATGATGAAAGTCTGGTCTCGACGATTCGGTGAATCGTCATTTTTCGATTTGTCGCTGAAAACTTCGTCTGTTAGCTCAAGAAAAGCAAGTCATGAAGGTCGCTCTGTTCATCCCCTGTTATGTCGACCAGTTTTATCCTCAGGTCGGAATGGCGACTGTTCGGTTGCTGGAACACTTCGGAGTCGAACACGAATTTCCAGCGGGACAGACCTGTTGTGGACAGCCGATGGCGAATTCTGGTTGCATGTCGGAAGCGTTGCCGTTAGCGAAAAAGTACGTCAAGGAATTCGACGGTTACGACTACATTGTGGCACCATCCGGAAGTTGCGTGTCGATGGTGCGAAACCACTATGCGGATTTCTTCAAGGACGACGAGCAACCCGCTCAGACCGTCCGATCCAACACATATGAACTGACAGAATTTCTGACCAACGTGTTGAAGGTCGACGAGATTTCAGGCCATTTTCCTCATCAAGTTGGGCTGCACAAAAGTTGCCACGGGTTGCGAGAACTGCGGTTGGGTTCGTGTTCAGAAAACATGAACAACGATGCCGATTTGATGCGAGGACTATTGCAGCCACTTCAAGGAATCAGCTTTTCGAAACTGCGTCGTCCCGATGAATGTTGCGGTTTTGGAGGCACCTTTGCCGTAGACGAAGAAGCCGTGTCGTGTGTCATGGGCGACGACCGAATTGCTGATCACCTAGAAGCAGGCACAGAAGTTTTGACTGCTGGAGATATGTCGTGCCTGATGCACCTCGAAGGCATCATCAAACGGAAAAAGCATCCGATGAAAGTGATGCACTTGGCCGAAATTTTGGCGGATGCGATTGTCGGCAGCCCCAGCCAGTCTGCCGTTTAGCAGGCCGTTGAAAAAATGTCTCGAATGGCCTGAACGCTTTGGCTAACGTGTCGGGTTACCTGTTTCTGTAGTCTGTTAGATGCAGTGGAATGGACAGTGGAATCTCGTTTCACGCCGGGGACTGGTTTCGCAATGAATTCGGCAGGCTGTCCGGTATTGATTTGATGGTCGGAGTACGAATTCAGGCGACGGCCGCACAACTGGTCAGGTGTTGCAAAGCCCGGACTCCTGTTTGCCTATTTGCCCTAAACTTTCAGCAGTCGTGCTTTTTCGTTGGGTTTTCTGTAGGAAGTGCTCGCGCCGTGCCTGTTGATTCGGGCACGGGTTGCCGAAATTCCTACGATGGATTTGGCAAATTTTGAGCGGAATTTTGCCGATGGGTTCGCATCGTCTCGCGAATGGTGTAGCGTTCGTACTTGAGAACGCCCGAAGACGGCTGACTCAAAAAGACAAAGCCTGATTTGGTCGTGAGATGCGGATGCATCCTGACTGCCTCTGTTTGATTGGGCCTGTCTTAAACCGTGTGTGTGATCTCCACAATGAGGTGAAACGGTTGCACACAGTTTGACGCTTCTTTGAAAACGAAGAACGTCATTCTCGGAATGGAATCCAGAAAGGAAGCTGTGATGGAGCATTCAACTGCCACCGTTCATCTGGTGAAGGGCCTGAAAAGTCTGCTTAAGACTCTTGAAGGTCAAAATGATTCTGTTGATGCGAAGCCAAGCGGTGCCGAACGATCGGACACAACGCCTTCGGCCAATCGATTTGGTTGTTCAACACCAAAACCAACACCTGCATCCACTGCAGTTTTGGGCTGTGTGAATGAAGATCGTGTGAATAAGGGCTGTGTGGATAAAGGCTGTGTGGATAAAGACAGTGAAGCTCACTGCAATGTGGCTTCCCCTGACTTTTCTTCCACCGAAAATCGTGTTCATTTGTTGAATCGTGAAGGTGATCGATCGACGTACTGTGGAATCGATTTGCAAACCTTGTGCGATGATGGCTGTTTCGAAAGTGTGATGTGGCTACTGCTTCATCGTGAGCAGGCGAACCCAGAACAACTGGCAGACACGGCAGCTCGACTGTTGGACGCCACGGTCATCGACCGGCCATTGGCAGACACGATTTCTACGATTCCATTGCAGGTTCGACCGTTGGATCTGTTTCCGTTGTCGATTTCGTTGCTATCGTGTTTCGATTCGGCAGCAGACGATGTTTCTGCCGCTGGAAGTCGTTCGCAGTTTTGGAATTTGATGGCTGAATTGCCAACGTTGATGCACGTTGCTTTGGGCGGAAGTATCGAAGATGGCCGCCCCGTATTTTCATGTGAATGTAGTGACCCTGAAATATCGGCTCAACTTGACGAACCCAATGCATCTTGGGCGGGTCGGTTGTTAAGAATTCTGCGGACAGACAACCGTCCTGTGACAGCAACTGAAGAACACGCGATGAACGTGTTCATGACTTGCGAATGTATCACGGGCGACCGGCCAGCTGATCGAATGGCGGCTTCGATGGGAGCAGCAGTCACAGATATTGTGGCGGCTTGGAAAGCGGCTTCAGCTGTGTTTGTATCGCAGCTAAAGAATGATCCCTTTTTGTGGACAGCCAAAGTGATGTCTGGTTTTGAAAACCCAGTCGATGCGCAGCAGTGGTGGCAAGATCGCAAAGGGCGACCGATTCCGTTTGGTTTTTCGGGTCAGCCTGAAAGCGATCGCAGTGCAATTTTAGGGCAGCAATGCCAAGAACTGTTGGGAAGTGTTCCCGCATTGGTGATGGAAGCGTCATGTCGTCGGCTGGAGGCGGTTCGAGCTGCAGATGGCCGGTTTCCTACGACCGATTGGACGGCAACTCGCTTGCTGTTGCTTCTAGGGGTTCCTGAAGACCGCATTAGTGTGGCCATCGGTATGGCTCGACTGGTGGGCTGGGCAGCGCATCACTTGGATCGGTGTGAACAAGGAGCCACGAAGTAATCGATTTTACTAGGTTTTCGTGGCGACAGGTCAGTTTTCGAGTACAACTAAAAGCTGACTGACCATTCCAGATTGGTCAATTTGTCATGTCGGTTGGTTTCATGACATTGCCAATCGGCACCTTGTGAATGAAGTACTGATGAAAAGACTGTCAGGCGATTCTCTTCTTAAAGCAGTCAACTGCTTGGTGCGTGCTTGACTGATTCGTTGTCTGCGGGTTGCGGACAATCGCTGTTGGAGCTGCAAATGATGAAACGCATGGCCACCGTATTGGTGTTCCTTTGTGGGCTGTTCGTGTTCTGGATTCTTATCGTCGGATATAATCTGATGACGGGGCCGCATACGGATCTTGGCGTGGTTAATGGACGTCTCACGGGTGTTCCGCCAAGTCCCAACGCCGTTTCCACATTTGCCGTGGACTCGGAACATCAGATTGAACCGATCGTGTTGACGTGTTCTGTAAGTCAAGCCATGCAGCAGGCCGATGAGATCCTAAAAGACATGTGTGGATCAACCATCGTGCAGCGCGAAGGTCACTATCTTCTTGCCGAGTTTCAGTCTTGTCTTTTTCGATTCATTGATGACGTCGAAATTCTGTGTGACGAAGCAACCAGCACGCTTCACTTTCGTTCTGCATCTCGCCTCGGTCATTCGGACCTTGGTAAAAATCGAGAACGGATGGAAGAGTTTCGCCGTCGATTTCACGCCATTCAGAATCAGTAAACCTCGAAATGATGGAATCCGTGTCGAGGAATCAGCAAGACCCGTATTGGGCTCACATCGCCCCTTTTGCGGTGTTCATGCTGATCATGGCTGTGCCCGACTTGTTCACGTTCATCGGGCAAGTTCCTGAAGCGGCCATGCTGGACACCGACGTGAATGGCGCGAACGGATCAGTTTGGGCCCATCGACAATTGTGGCTGTACCCTTTGCAAACCGTTGTCTGCTTGGCGTTGTTGATTTTCTATCGACGCTGCTATCCGTGGAATTCGACGTCTGGTATCGGCGTTGGGCTGTTGGCGGGAGTGCTCGGAATTGCTGTTTGGATTTTGCCCAGCTTTCTGTTTCAGCGTTTTCAGATTGTCTTTCCGTTGAGCGAAATGTTCGGTTTGGTAGATCGTTCTGAAGGCTTCAATGCTGTGGCTGCTGTGAGCGATCAGCCGTTGGCTGCTTTTTGGTTCTGGACAACTCGACTTCTGAGATTGATCGTTGTTGTGCCGATCATGGAAGAAGTGTTTTGGAGATCCTTCTTGATGAGATTTCTGGCGGATTCGAAAACAGAATTCAATGACTCACCATTTGGGCAACATTCAACCATCGCGTTGGTTGTCGTAACGGCCATGTTTGCTGCTGCACATCAGCCCGCAGATTACGTGGGAGCCATTGGTTTCGGGCTGTTGGCGTACTGGGTCACCGTAACGACAAAGAGCCTTTGGGCGGTCATCGCGATGCACGCAATGGCGAACGCCTGTTTGGCAGCCTATGCTGTCACGTGTGGCCAGTGGGGCTTTCTGTAGCCCAGCTTTCCAGTTGGAGTTTCGCTGGGATTGGCCCGGTGTGGCTGAGCAACGCCCGCTGCGATCGCGAAACACATCGGGCTTAACTTCTGGACGAATTGTCACACGCTGCTAGGATCTCTTATCCGAAAGCGTCCATCGCCGCCTTCTGTTTCTTTCGCAGATTGTCTCTCAGTATGATCATCTTTGGCTGGCTTATGTTTGGTGGCATCGCTGTTTGGTCGGTTCCAGCGTTGGCATGGTTTTTAATGCGAGAACTCAAGCCACTGTCGGCTGTGAAGCTTACCGATAGTGGCTTGGCTGACCAATCCCACGATGCAGCTCAGTCTTCAATTCTGCCACCGGTGGTCTCTGGATTCGTGTCGATTATCGTTCCGGCGTGTAACGAAGAAGCTGGGATTCAGGCGGCTTTAACTTCGGTGCTGAAGACGGAAGGCATTGATTTTCAGGTGATCGCTGTGAACGATCGCAGTACAGACAACACAGGGCAGTTGATGAATCAAGTGGCCGCTGTCGACAATCGCTGTGCTGTGATTCATGTCGAAGAACTTCCCGAAGGCTGGCTGGGAAAAAATCATGCGATGCATGTGGCGGCGGAACAAGCGTGTTCAAGTACGACAGCAGCAAACACGCCGACCGATCAACACTATCTTTTGTTTACCGATGGAGATGTCGTGTACGAACCCGATGCGGTTGCATCAGCAGTTCATGAAATGCAAACGCGACAACTTCAGCATCTGTGTCTTTTGCCACGAATGCTGCCCGGCAGCATGATCGAAAATAGCGTGGTTGCATTTTTTGGATTGACGGTCGCAATTGGACAACAGGTTCATCTGATGCCAACAACTTGGCCCTTCAGCTATGCGGGCGTCGGGGCTTTTAACATGGTGACATCCGCCATGTATCAAAAATTCGATGGACACAAACGCATTGCCATGGATGTGCTGGATGACATCAAACTGGGCAAGATCGTCCGACAGCATTCGGGAAAACAAGATTTACTGACGGCTCCTAAATTGCTGTCGTTGCGTTGGTATGGCAATCTCAAGGAGGTCATCACGGGGTTAGAAAAAAATGGGTTTGCCGCCTTAAACTATTCTGGTTTCCGGCTTGCGGCTGTCACCGTGGTTTTTATCACCACGATGATGGCGCCCTATGGATTGGCCGCGTTATTGAAAGGGCCAGCGGCCGTTCCTTACTGGGCCACGTTGTGCCTTTGGCAGACGATGTTCGCAGCGATCACATGGAAGTTTTGTCGAGCTTCCAATCAGTCGGTTGCGAAAACTGTGGTGACAAGTTTGCTATTTCCTGTGGCTGCTGTGCTGATGGCGTTCGCTTTTTATCGATCAGCATGGAAAACTTGGAGTCGTGGTGGAGTACAATGGCGAACCACTTTTTATGACCTTCAGACTTTGAAACGTAATATCTACCAATGACAAGTGCTGTAGCATGGATGAACGGTGAATTCATCGACTATCAAACGATGGCGGTTCCCGTTTGGGATCTTGGAATCGTGGCGGGGGCATCCATCACCGAAATGGCTCGCACCTATGGTCACCAACCTTTCCGCTTCGAATTGCACCTTGATCGTTTGTTGCAAGCATGTGTTGAACTGAAATTTTCTGTTCCGTATTCTGCAGCCGAATTGTTGTCGGCAGCAAACGAAGTGGTGACAGCCAATACGGCCTCTTTGTCGCCGAGTTCCGATTTAGGAGTCGTTGCATTTATAACGGCGGGAGCCAACCCAACGTATCTTGGCAGCGGGCCTTTGCCACCTGCGACGGTAGGAATTCATTCGTTTGAATTACCATTTGGTTTATGGGTTAAGGCAGCAACCAACGGAGTGAAGTTGGTCACGACGTCGATTCGACAGCACGATCAGCAAGATTTCCCCGTGCATCTTAAGGTTCGCAATCGTTTACACTGGTGGCTCGCCGATCAGCAGGCTCGTGAAATTCAGCCAGATGCGAAGGCTTTGCTGTTGGATGCGAAAGATCGCATCACAGAAACCAGCACCGCCGCATTTTATGCCGTGATCGATGGTGAGGTCGTGACACCAAAGGCCAATGTGTTGAACAGCATGAGTCGTCAGCTGGTCTGCGAAGCAACCGCAGCGGCCGGTATTCCGTTTGTCGTTCGTGATCTCACGTTACAGCAGTTGGAACAAGCAACGGAATGTTTTGTATCTTCAACTCCAGTGGGAATTTTGCCCGTGGCATCGGTGAACGATACCGTGTTTGGCGTGGGGTCGAATGATTCAGTGATTGCTCAACTGCTAAGCCATTGGCAGGTGCAAACTGGTACCAATCCGATTCAGCAGCTTCATGATTATGAAGCACACGCAGCTGACTGATGACAAAACACAGTTTCATTTCCGCAGCGA
>CAYTUE010000079.1:0-3615 GCA_964441085.1 uncultured Planctomycetaceae bacterium | reverse complement strand
GTCGCCATGCTGCGAGATCGGTGATTGCTCGATAAAGCGAGGGACCATGCTAATTGTCTCGGTTTTTAAGCTGTTGTTGAAGCTGTCGCTTTAACCGAGCGACAACATCAGGAAACTGTTTAGCCACGTTGACAGTTTCCTTTGCTTTGTTTTGGTGGTCGTATAATTCAACAGCTCCTTGGGGGTGTTGAACAAAACGAAAGCGGTCTGTGCGGATCGTTGTTGCTTTTGCGTAGGACACGGCCGTTTGCTTGATTCGGAGCTTGGATTGGTCATTCAGAAAGCCAGTCAGTGATTCTCCGTGAATTGTTTTGGGGACTGGCACTTCGCACAGATCGCAAACAGTGGGGAACAGATCAACTGTTTCCACAATCTGATCGACCACTTGTGTTTTGGGAGTCTGATTGGGCACACACACGATGAGCGGCGAACGCAGTGATTCTTCGAACAAAGCATGCTTGCCCCAGAGGGCGTGTTCCCCTAAATGCCAACCATGATCTCCCCAAACAATGATGATGGTGTTGTCTGCTTGTCCGGTTGCTTTCAGTTCTGCCAGCAACTTGCCAACCATCGCATCGGCGTAAGTGACGCAGGCGGCATAGTGCAAACGACATTGCTGTGCGAATTTCGCATCGGAGTTTGGCTTTTTGCCCCACCGGTTGTACTTCATAAATTCCGCCGAACGATGCCACGTGGTTTGACCGGCAGGCTTTTGAGGATGACCAACTGGCGGTAAATCTGCTTTTAGGTAGGGCTGCATGTATTTGGCAGGGGCTCCGAATGGAAGATGAGGGCGAATCAAGCCGACCGCCAAGAAGAACGGCTTTGCAGCATCTGACGCAAGCTGCCGAAGCTCTGATTTTGCTTGTTCGAGAATCAGACCATCTGGATAGATGTCGTCGCTTCCCGTTTCCGATTGGAAGACATCCATGCGAGTTGAATTACTGCGGATTTCACCATGGGCGAGCCCATGCATGGCTCCTCGAGGATGCTGCCATGGACCACAAGGCATTAAATGTCGATCCCAACTGAACGGCATTTCCGGTTTTGAATTGTCGTCCCAGTTATCTCCACCTCGTCCACCAGGATGATGAGACACTTTGCCAACGGATACCGTGGTGTAGCCGTGTTGCTTTAACCATGCGGGCATGGCGGGAGACACCTTTGAAGGGGCCTTCTTAATTTTTTCTGATCTCTTAAACAAAGACGAATTTCCGCTCGGGCCGTAGCGACCTGTGAGCATTGCATACCGAGATGCTCCACAGGTAGGTGCCTGAACGTAGTGGCGTTGGAAGCGAGTTCCCTGTTTGGCCAACGCATCGATGTTGGGTGAGTGAATATAGTCGGCTCCGAAACAATTCAGTTCCGGGCGTAGGTCATCGATGCAAATCAGAAGCACGTTTTTCTGTTTGAGAGATGTGCCATCCGCGATGTTTGTTTGGGGGTCTGCAGCAACACAGGTCGGTAAGCTCGCGAAAGCTTGAATCGCGAGCATCAGGATTACGGCAGCTGTTTTGAATCGACTGCAACCCAAGTGTCTGTTGTTGAACACAGACGCTTGGGGTGCAGTCGTCGTAAGCTGGTGTGTGTTCTGGGAGGCAGGCATTGGAAAGATCTTGCGAAAGAATTAAGTCGTACGGGCGCGGAGCGAGTCTCTGAACAGTGCTAGCAGCATACCGAACCTCAGACCCATCTTCTTGCGTGATCTTTGCCAGCAACTAGGTTGCTTGAGCGATCAGGTCGTAGTCAGCGCGACGGATAATTTCAGCGGGCACCATACTGCCAATGGTCAAGTCTTCGCCTGAAACGTAGACGCACGGATCGATATCGGGAGCATCTGCGAAACAGCGGCCTTGATACAGACCATCTTCGGTTTTCGCATCAATCACAATATCCAATTCGTAGCCTAGCAGCGAATCGGCATGAGCAAAGGCGATCTTTTGCTGATCGGCCATCAAGATATCTCGCCGAGCTTCTCGCACTTCCATTGGCATGTGACCGTCCAGCTTAACGGCAGGAGTTCCCGGTTCCGTGGAATACGGGAACACTCCCATGCGTTCGAATTTTGTTTCTAATACGAAGTCTCGCAGTTCTTCAAACTGTTCTTCGGTTTCGCCGGGGAAGCCCGTGATGAAGGTGGTTCTGAGAACCAGATTGGGAACTCGTTCGCGCAGCTTGCCAACTAATTCACGAGTTTGATCGCCGTTAACTCGACGCTGCATCCGTTTGAGGACTCGAGAATTAATGTGCTGCAACGGCATGTCAAGATAAGGCAGAATTTTGGCAGAGCCTGCAATTTGATCGATCAGTTCATCGGTGAAGTTCACTGGATACAGGTACATCAAGCGAATCCAGTCGATGCCTTCGACCTGTTCCAGTTGTTTTAACAGTTCGACAAGCCTTAGATCGCCATAAAGATCTTTGCCGTAGTAGGTGGTGTCTTGAGCGACAATGATCAGTTCTTTCACTCCGTCAGCGGCAAGTTCCTTGGCTTCTTCAATCACCATGTCGATCGGCTTGGTTAAATGTTTGCCGCGCATCATGGGAATTGAACAAAACGTACACGTGCGATCACAACCTTCCGAAATTTTCAAGTAGGCAAAGTGTTGAGGCGTGATTCGTAGTCGAGCACGGTCGTTCATGGCTGTGACTGGAGCCGGTCGAAACACTTCTCGCTGTTCGTTTAAGCCTCCGACTAAGCGGTCGGCCACTTTGCTAATTTCGTCTCGTCCGAACACGCCGACAATGTGGTCGATTTCTGGCATTTCGGCGGCAAGACCACCTTCTTCGAGTCTTTCGGGAAGACAGCCTGCGACGATGACTCCCTTGGTCGATCCGCTGCGTTTTAGTTCCAGCATTTCTTGAATGACGGATCGAGATTCTGCTCGACTACTATCAATAAAGCCGCACGTGTTCACGATAACGAAGTCGCTGCCTTCTGGTTCGGGCACCAGTGTGTAGCCATCGGTTGCTAGGTTGCCCAGCATCTTTTCGCTGTCTACCAAATTCTTGGGACAGCCCAAACTGACGAATGCGTAACGGCCTTTTCCGGGGCCGTCTACCTGAGGCAGGTCGACGGACGTTTCCGGGGCATTCAGGTCGATGATCGGCAGTGATGTCATGGCAACTGTGTGAGACTGAAAAGATAATGAGAATGAGGCGGCAGTCGTGTTTTTCGTTCGCTGTCCAGCAAAGAAAAACGATCGAAAGCCGGTGCTGCAAGTTGTGGGGCGACGGGGGAGTCTACCGCCCGGCGAATCGTTCGGCAAAACCGAAACGGCGGAAACGCGGTGAATTTGAATCAGCAAACCCAGTTTTCCGGTTATCGGTGACTCAAAGTCGGCTTGCAAAGCTGTCTCAGCCTTTAAACTATGATATTCGCGAAGTGATTCATGACATGCTTCCCAAACCTGCCTGAACTGCCATGTGGCGAATGTTGTTAAAACGCATGCCTTAATGCTGTCCCAAAGTTCTAAACGTATGAGATCTATGATGACCATTTCTTGTTCAAATCTGTCTGCCGTGATCCAGCTAAGTTTCACGGTTGTTGTCTTCGCTGGTATCGGCGTGGTCTGCGCAGGCGACGCCCCAGTGGCCGTTGTTTCCGCCGACTGT
>CAYTUE010000078.1:16827-19031 GCA_964441085.1 uncultured Planctomycetaceae bacterium | reverse complement strand
CAACGCAGACGCTACAACGCACATGTGAGCTGACTTTGGTCGTCGGCCTCTGCGAGGCCGATTGCGGGAGCCCGGCAACAGATGGCGTTACTTGCCTTTGCGTTCTCTGTAATCGAGCTGACCTCGCCAGCCCAATTTTCGGTGCAAAGTTCGATAGTAGCTATGGCCAGGAAACCGGATCAATTTAAAGGTCGATTCGGCTTGAGTAATCACAATACGGTCTTCGGCGGCGACGCTTTTTCGAATTTGACCGTCGATGACCAGCATGACACCTTCTGGCGGATCCACGACTGTCAATTCGTACGTTCGATCCGCCGAATCAACAATCGGCCGGACGGTTAATGTGTGAGGACAAATGGCGGTCAGGCAAAAGGCTTGAAGTTCTTGCCGTAGAATGGGGCCACCTGCGGAAAGGTTATGAGCCGTCGATCCAACCGGAGTACTTAAAATCAGCCCGTCGCAACTAAATGTGGTGACGTGTTCTCCATCAATTCGAAGATTGATATCTAAGATTTTTAAGGACCCTGCACAGTTCACAGTCACTTCGTTCAGTCCGAGGTCCGTTTGGATTCCCGAGGCTGTATGATGTTGGCATTCAAACATCAGGTGCTCGTGAACTGTGTAATTGCCGTTCAGCAGACATTCCAGATTGTCCAGAAATTCTTCAGGGCTTAAATCCGCTAAAAAGCCCAGTCGGCCAAGATTGATACCCACGATGGGCAATTGATGGTTGCCCAGTTGGCGGCAGCCTCGAATAATCGATCCGTCTCCTCCCAAGACCACCACAAGGTCGGCGTCTTGACCCGCTTCAAGCTCTTCGCCTCGCGAATACTTACCAACAACCGTCACGTTTTGTCTGGCTTCCAGCGCGGGCAACAGATTGTCCCAGACTTCCAGAACTTCTGGGCGGTCGCTTCCCGTTAAAACGATCAGTCTTAATTCACCGTCGGTCATGGTCTTGGGTTCGTATCGTTGCTGATGGTTGAAAACTATTGAAGACTTGTGGGTGTCTGCTGGAATCAAGGGGGTGTCATCATAGGACATGACACGACAGAAAGGCAAAATTCGGATTGAATCTGAATGCGAATTTCAAATTGGACTGAAACAGTGGCTTTGTGGACAATGACTTTGCCAAATCAAGCTTTGAATCGCCGTTTTTCGAGCGTGAATTCAGCCAACCGTAAAAGCCACAGAAACAGTTGATGCAGAAAGCCCTGAGGAATTCCGCGTGAGTAGCCTAACGATGAAGTTGGCAATTGAGTATCCTGTGGACTTATCGCCTTACAGGAACGATCGATTCAGGAGGAAGCAGTCGGAGATGCTGGGACGTTTTATTCTTATCCTTGTGCTGGTGCCACTCATCGAACTGGTCCTGTTGTATCAACTGCTGCAACGACAGGGACTCGCGGTCGCCTTACTGCTGGTTTTGGGCACAGGGATCATTGGAATCAGCTTGGCCAAACGCCAGGGGTTTCAAGCGTGGAATGCTGTTCATGTGCAGATGAAGAGTGCTCAAAACCCGTCTCAAGAAATCATGAATGGCGTGATGATTTTAATCGCAGGGGCCTTCTTAATGACTCCTGGAATGATCACGGATGCGATTGGCTTTCTGTTATTGGTCCCCTCGCTTCGGCTAAAATTGGGCACATTCGCCATCCGTTGGTTTAAGTCTCGAACAGTTCAAACGTTTCAAGCGGGCACATGGACAGCAGCGGGGCAAGGGAGCGTTTTTTCACAGCCTGGCGATTCACAGGCAAACAACGCATTCCAGGAAGGCGAAGAGGCGACGGTTCGAGTCATCGATCCGGAAGATCGTACTCAGCAGAAATCGGATTAGAATTTCCAAAATCAAGCGGTTATGTTTGGACAAATTTGTCGGATGAAAAACTGCCAACCACTGCAACATAGGTTTCACCATAAGCAACCCGTTCAACCCTCTTTCTTTTCTCTGTGTCCGCAGACCATCCTTTGGGTGACCGAATGACGGATTTCATCAATCAATTTCGAACACCGCCGAACTCGGCTTCGCGCCAATCTGCGATGCCGTCCAGTGCAGCCATCAACTGTCTGCTACTTTTCATCGCAGTGTTTTCTTTTCTTGGCTGCGGAAACAAAGGTGCTGAGCGAATTGAAGGGCGTACCGAAGAGGTTCAGGCCGAAAGTAACGAGCCCCAATCCACGCCAGTTGTCATTCCAGCGAAGCC
>CAYTUE010000078.1:0-16727 GCA_964441085.1 uncultured Planctomycetaceae bacterium | reverse complement strand
ACCATCTGTGAACGATCGATTGCCTCGGCTGCGGACGGCTCCTGCAGATTTGGTTTTAGCGAAACACGGCTTAAGACGTATTGAATCCAAACGCTTGGTATTGATCACCGATTCCCATGATGCCGACTTAGACAAAATTCCAGCGATCGCTGATCAGTTGTTCGATGCGTTGCAGGCTTGGTTTGGAAAACTTGCTGCGGCGGCGGACGGTTCTGAATTTCAAGTGCTTGGCCATATCATGGTTGATCGAGCCAAATTCCGAGCAGCCAACTTACTGCCCGATGAATCGTTTACAATACGGCACGGCAAACACCACCGATACGCGTTTTGGACAGGCTATCCAGAGACAGCCTACTATCGTCGTCATTTGGCTTTGCATGAATTTGTTCATTGCTTTATGACGTGCGAAACCAGTGTTCAAGATGTTCCTCCGTTGTGGTATCTGGAAGGAATGGCTGAACTGTTTGGAACTCATCAAGTTGGAACTCATCAAGCTCAGCAGATTAATTCAGCATGGCAGGCAAGTTTTGGAACCATGCCTGCACAAGCCAATGGATATGAAGGCTGGGGGCGGATTCGAGCATTCCGCAAAGATTTTGAAGCCGCCGACCATCAACAGTTGTCCGTTCAGCAGATTCCTTCGTTTGACAGCGTCGTCCCCAGTCTCGTGGATGTTTTCGAATCTCCATTCCAGTATTCATCGTCATGGGCCGTGTGTTGGTTTTTGAAGCACCACCCGGATGCTGGTCAGGTCATGCCTGCTTTAGCCAAGCAAAGAAGCCGCATTGATTTTCTTTCCGAATGGGAACGGCAGCGGAACGACTTTGGCCAGCGCCTTGCTGTGGATTGGTTGTTGTTTGCTGAACAATTGGATTTTGGTTTTGATCCGGAACGCTGCTTTCCAGTCCACCTTGCAACCGCCGACAACGCTGCCGTTCAGTCGTCCAGTTCTTCTACGTTTGAACTGGCTTCCGACCGCGGTTGGCAGCATACGGGCGTGGAACTTCGTCGAGGAGAATCGATCGAAATCACTTGCCAGGGGCGATGTACATTGAATGAAACATCTCAGCCTTGGATCAGTTCACCTTCTGGAATCAGTATCGAATACTATCGAGGTCATCGAATTGGACGGGTGGTGGCTGTGTTGGTTTCCAAGCAGGGAAATCGAATCACGGATCGCCTGAAAGTGGGATCTGCCGCAACGGTAACTGCTGATTTTGATGGACAGGTTTGGCTTCAAGTGAATGATGCCAGTGATGACCGAGCCAACAATTCCGGGGCGTATCAAGTTCAGTACGAGTGGTCGAAATAATGCGGCGGCGATTGTTCACAGCAATGATCGATCGGCCTTGGCTTACGCTGGTTGTCACAATCATTGTCACCACCTGCTTTGCGTTGGGTGGCCTGTTTTTGACCATCGAATTCAGCCCAGACCAAGTTTATGTTGGTCGAGACGGCGAAGTCGAATTCAGTGAAGATCATAAGCGGCAATTTCGCTTCGAAGACAGCATTGTTTTGGTGGTGCTACAAGACACATCGGAACAGTCGTTAATTCGCCCCGACTGCCTTGCGTGGTGTCGACAATTCGCAAACGCTGTTGAAGAACTGCCTGCCATCCAGGACGTGACATCATTGGTCACTTTGCACAGACCTGGGTTCAATCTGAATTCAAAAGATGGTTTACAGTGGTTGCCGTTTCTGCCCGAAGAATACGATGCCGATCCAGACCAGTTGCAGGCTCGGCTTGACGCCTTGCCGCTGTTAAACGACATGTTGATCAGTTCTGATCAGTCTCTTTTACTGACGTTGATCGATCTCGAGCCAGCGGAAAGACAGGTGGCTTTGGCCACGGGGCATATTCAAAGAATTGAATCCATCTTGGCGAATCTGCCGAGTCCTCAGGGGACTCAGACGTTGATCACAGGAGTCCCCGC
This sequence comes from uncultured Planctomycetaceae bacterium, assembly GCA_964441085.1. Taxonomy (GTDB): domain Bacteria; phylum Planctomycetota; class Planctomycetia; order Planctomycetales; family Planctomycetaceae; genus Fuerstiella. The sequence goes on along the minus strand of CAYTUE010000078.1, from coordinate 14,793 downwards.
GATTCGAGTCGACGTGATTCGTAGCGTTATCGACGATCAGTATCACATGCTACCAGTCTGTGGCGGACTGTTTTTACTGGTGTCGTTATTGATGTTTCGCAGCCCGTTGGTCACGGGATTAAGTTTGCTCAGTGTGACGTCGGCCGTTGTTTGGACAATCGGCTTGATGGGGTTTGTTGGAAGCGTATTTTCTGTGATGAGCAACGTCATTCCAAGTCTGATTTTGATTATTGCAGCGGCCAACAGCGTGCATATCTTAAGTCGTTTTCACAGCATTTGTGCAGAGCGGTTTTCGGATGAGATGGCAGCAGAACCAGAAAGGTTCGATTCAACCGACGCTGAAGCTCAAGACGAAATTTATCGAGCTGCCGCCGTGCAAACGATGCAGGAAATGTCGAAGACATGCTTTCTCACATTAGCAACCACAGCGGTTGGGTTTGGAAGTTTAGCGGTGGCTCGCGCTGACGTTTTGAAGGCTCTTGCGTTTCAAGCCAGCAGCGGAATGTTTTCCAGCTATTGCACGTTGATGCTGGTCATGCCCTGCACCGTGTGGTTATGTCGGCGAAGCTTGTATCGAGTGCAGGTGAGTGACAAACAGGCTACAAACACAGCTGTGCTCGATAACACAACTGTGCTCGATAAGAAGGATGCGACTTGGGGTGAAGCCGAGCAGCTCATGGTGTCTCCGGATCGCGAACCAGCGAGTTCTGATCTGGCCAGACGTTGGTCGGCGTTCGTGACTGGGTCGGGCAAAACAATCACGGCTGTGATGTTGCTCATGGCAGCGACAGCAGTTTGGTGGTGCACAGATTTACGGATCAATTCGTATTTGTTTGAAACGTATTCTTCTGACCATCCGGCGATGCAAGCTGTGCACCTGATGGATGATCGCATGTCGGGTTTGGTTTCTCTTGAAGTCCAACTTCAGGCAGACCATTCCGATCGGTTTTGGGATACCGATGTTGTCATGGCACTGCGAAACGTAAAACAACGCATCAGCGGTGATGATCGCATCTGCTTTTACCGAGACTACGTTCAGTTTGTGGCAGAATTTGACCACGGACGATTATTGAAAGCGAAAACTCAGGACATTCCCAAAAGCGTTCGTCGTTTAAATTTGATTCTTTCAAAGTTGAAGGACGACGGAATCACTTCAGCCTTTCTGGGCAGTGATCGACCAGTCGCTCGCATCATGATGAGATTGCGAGATATCGGGAGCGCCAACATGAAGGAACTGTTTGGTAAGCTGCAGGCCGAACTGGAACAGGAACTGCCTGCCGATATTCGCTTTCGGCTGACGGGAGACGCGTGGTTGCATGCGGTGTGCATGGATGTGTTTGTACGCGACTTGTTTTGGTCGTTGGTGACTGCGTCTGTGGTGATCTTTCTGCTGATTACCATTCTGTTTCGATCGATTCGTACGGGGCTGATTTCAGCCATCCCAAACCTGTTTCCGTTGATCATGACCGTCGCCTGGATGAAATGGCGAGGATACGAACTGACGGCGGGCAACGTGATTGTGTTTACAATTGGCCTTGGAATCGCGGTGGACGACACAATTCATTTTCTGTCTCGATTTCGAGACGAACAAATAAACCATTCGGTCACAAAAGCGTTGGATCGCACCATGGCCAGCAGTGGAAAAGCCATTGTTTTGACCACGGTTTTGGTCGTGAGTGGGCTGAGTGTACTGGTGTTTTCCCAGTTCTTGCCGACTGTACGGTTTGCGGAACTGACAGCGGTTACGATGTTAACCGCATTACCAGGAGACCTTCTTCTTCTACCGGCAATGCTCAGTTTTTTAGGCAGTCGGCCCAGAAAGCTTCGTGAAGACAGATGACCTGCCGTCTTGTCTGTCGTATTCTGCCGCACCTGAAATTTGACTGTTCTTTGCGGTTTGACCGGATTGAAAAGTGGTCCAAGACGATAACTCTTGATCTTGGATTTTTGTGAGCCCTTATTAAGTCGTGACAGAAAGCTCGTCGTGTCTATTGTTGTGCAGAAGTTTGGTGGCACCAGTGTGGCCGATCCTAATCGCATTCGAAACGCTGCTGTTCGAGCTGTTGCTGCGAAGCGGGCAGGCCATCAAGTGGTGATGGTGGTGAGTGCTCGCGGTAAAAAGACGGACGAACTGGTCACCTTAGCAGCCGAAATCACGTCGACTCCTCGACCACGAGAAATGGACATGTTGCTGTCCACTGGTGAACAAGAATCCGTTGCCTTGATGGCAATGGCCATCCATGAAATGGGTGAAGAAGCGACCAGCTTAACGGGTGCTCAAATTGGAGTTCGCACAGATGGCAGTCACACCAAAGCTCGCATCATTAGCATTTCGACTCAACGAATGAAAGAACTGTTGGACGCTGGCCAAATTGTGATTGCTGCTGGTTTTCAGGGAGTCGACGAAAATCTGAATATCACCACGCTTGGCCGAGGAGGAAGCGACACAACGGCCGCCGCATTGGCCGCTGTTCTGGATGCCGAACTATGTGAAATCTACACCGATGTGGAAGGCGTTTACACCACAGATCCTCGAGTCGTTTCCGACGCCACAAAAATCGATCAGGTGTCGTATGACGAAATGCTTGAACTGGCCAGTTTGGGTGCCGGCGTCATGCATAGTCGGTCGATTGAATTTGCCAAAAAGTACAAAGTGAACCTGAAAGTCCGACCATCGTTCATGGATGGCCCCGGTACTTTAATTGCTTCCACTTGCCCGGAACCTGCTCCCACTGTCACAGGAGTGGCCTTTGTTCGCGAAGAATCTCGAATCAGCCTCGTGGAAATTCCCGACCAGCCTGGCGTGATGAGTTCAATTTTTGCCACTTTGTCTGATCATCGAATTCCAGTGGACATGGTCGTTCAGAACATCGGAATCAACGGACGAGCGAACGTATCGTTTACCGTGGCGAAAGAAGATTTGGATCGAGCCTTCGCTGTTGCTGAACGCGCCGTAGAAACTTTGGGAGGGGCGGTGAGTCATCAGGATGGTCTGGCCAAGGTTTCGGTTGTTGGTCGAGGCATGCAGACTCATTCAGGAGTCGCCGCAGCCATGTTTCAAATCCTTGCTGCTGAAAAGATCAACATTCACATTGTCACCACCAGCGAAATTAAAATTTCTGTTTTGGTGGACCAAGACGTGTGCAATCAGGCGGTCCTAGCTGTGCATGACGGCTTCCAGCTCAATCAGGAAGAAGCACTCAAACCTGACGTGGGTTCAACCATGTCTGTCTCTCAGGCAGATGCGGACAGTGAACGAGATCAAAGCCAATTGCAAGCAGACATTGTTGCTCAGCTCAGCACCATGGAAGACACTGTCGTGAGCGACGTGTACGCTGATGTCAGCCAAGGGCGAGTCACGATTTCTTGTCTGCCAGATGAACCAGGCGTCGCGTCATCGATCTTTCATGCCGTCGCAGAAGCTGGCATTTTGGTTGATATGATTATCCAAAATGCAGCGCGAGGCGAAAAAGCCAATATCTCATTTACTGTTCCGGCTGATCAAACATCAAGTGCGGTTGAGGTCGTCCAAGGAGTGCTGGGAACTCAGGACGAAGTCAGCGTCAGCAGTGCGGCTCCCATTGGAAAACTTTCTGTCGTTGGCATCGGTCTGCGAAGTCATACCGAAGTGGGCGCTCGATTGTTCGCCTGCTTATCAGATCATAAAATTAACGTGGATATGGTCAACACAAGTGAACTGAAGGTGAGTGTCGTGTTTGATATCGAACAAACAGACGTCGCTTTGAATGCCGTAAGAAACGTGTTCGGACTTTCTTGATTGCTGCTGCAGACCGAGCAGCTTTCGGGGGGCAGCGCATACTGGCGAGTCGGCAGCTTGATTTCAGGCTGCCGAGGTTCTTTGTTGTTCCGCGGGAACCGTGCATTTGCAATCATTGTTGCCGTAAGACAGAACTTCTGCTTGTCGCCTCCTTTCTTTCAATCAATCCGCCGTGCCCGATCAGCAATCACTTTTTGAATTTGCCGAACAGCCCGAATGGGAACGTGCTGCGGAAGATGATGTGCTGGTGGCTGAAGTGGTTTTTAATTTGCCACTGGAAAAGCCATACACCTATTTGATTCCCGACGAACTGCGCGAGCTGTTGAAGGCCGGAATGAGAGTCAAGGCTCCTTTGGGTCGAGGCAATCGGACGGTTGTTGGGTACTGTGTGAACATTCGCAGCGCGGGCGAAATGATTCGCAAGTTAAAACCGATTCACGAGGTTCTTGATCCAGAACCTTTGTTGGATCAGCTAATGCTGAAGCTAACGAAGTGGATTGGGGAACGCTATTTGTGTGGTTGGGGGCAAGTGCTGGAAAGTGTGATTCCGGCAGGCGTTCGTCGCCGCAGTGGAACTCGGTTGGTTCAGTCATTTTTCTTAGCGGAAGATTCTGCGGCGATCTTGGATGTGGCCAAGTTGCCCGTCAAACAACAGGCTGTTGTTGACGTTTTGAAAACGTCAGACAAACCTTTAACGGGGCCTCGCATTTGTGAGCTTGCCGACTGCGGCCCTGGGCCAATCAACACTCTGCGAAAGAAGGGCATTGTGACTGCCATTAAAGTTCGGTCGACAGTGTCCGGAGAACTGGTGGAAGCTCAAGAAATCGAAAAGAACCTTGTGCTGAATTCGATGCAGCGTGACGTCTTGCGACAGATCGTCGATGCGGTGCGTCAGCAGAAACCGCAAACGATGCTGTTGCACGGAGTCACAGGCAGCGGAAAAACAGAAGTTTACATTCAGGCGATTCAGGAAATCGTGACTTACGGGCAGCAGGCCATTGTCCTTGTGCCCGAAATCAGTTTGACTCCTCAAACCATCCGCCGGTTTCGAAGTCGCTTTGAAAGTGTGGCGGTGCTGCACAGTCATATGACAGATTCTGAACGTCATTGGCAGTGGCAACAGATTGCTCAAGGAGACATTCAGGTCATTGTGGGGGCTCGCAGCGCCGTGTTTGCGCCGACTCCAAACTTGGGTCTGATCATCATTGATGAAGAGCACGAACCCACGTTTAAGCAGGACAGTACTCCTCGATATCATGCTCGTGAAGTCGCCAGATATCGCTGCCAGCAGGAAAACGTGCCTTTGCTGTTGGGGTCGGCCACTCCCACTTTAGAATCGTGGCTGCGAGCAGCTCGACGGCAAGACATGTTGCTGTCGATGCCCGAACGAGTTTCTTCCTTGCCGTTGCCTCCCGTTGTTGTTGTCGATATTCGCAATGATCCAAGAATCAAAAAGGGAGCATCCATTGGCCGAGCACTTTTTACGGCGGTTTCTCGAGCATTAAAAGACAAGGGCCAAGTGATTCTGTTTTTGAATCTTCGAGGTTACAGCCCGACGGTTTGGTGTCGAGTTTGTGGGACAGGGGTGAAATGCCCCGACTGCGATATCACCTTAACATGGCATCGTGACCGTCAAGAAGCGGTTTGCCATAGTTGCGACTACAGCGTACCGCCTCCGGAACGATGTCCGGTTTGCGAAGGTCAAACGGTGCGGTTTTTCGGCACGGGAACTCAACGCCTTGAAGAAGAAGTCAAGGCGTTGTTCAAGGATGCTCGGGTGTTGCGAATGGACAGCGACAGCATGAAGAAGACGGGCAGTCATGACGAAGCATTGGAAAAGTTTCGTCATGGCGAAATCGACATTCTGCTGGGAACTCAAATGATCGCCAAGGGATTAGATTTCCCGAACGTGACGATGGTAGGAGTGGTTGACGCAGATAGCATGTTAAACCAGCCAGACATGCGAGCAGCGGAGCGCACGTTTCAATTGGTTGCTCAAGTGGCCGGACGAACAGGACGGAGTGAACGAGGCGGTCGAGTGTTGGTGCAAACAACCAGCCCTAATGCACCGCCAATTCAATTTGCCTCAAAGCACGACTTCCTTGGTTTTGCTTCTCACGAACTGCATCAACGCAAAGATACGGATGCCCCGCCCTTTAGTTGTGTGACTCGCGTCATCTTTCGCAGCTTGAAGGAGCACGAAGTAATGCAGGCTGCTCGTTCCATCGCAGATAAATTGCGAGCAGAAGCGAAGGCCAATGACCCAGCGGTCAGAATTTTAGGAGCAGCGCCTGCTCCGATTACTCGCCTGCGAGGCTACTATCGGTTTCATCTCCAGATTTCAGCCCCAGATCGAGAACGAGTGAAAGCAGTTTGGTTGGCGGTTGAAAACCGATTGAAGCTTCCCGATACGGTCGAAATGGCTGTGGATGTGGACCCCATTAACAGCCGGTAAGCGAACGATGTCAAATCGCCGCGTATTTCTGTAGTCGGGCTCTTCGAGCCCGAATCAGCCGCGCTCGGCCTCACAGAGGCCGACTACAGAAGCTTGCCCTCACAGAGGCCGACTGCAGAAGTTCGGCCTCAGAAGCTTGTCCTCACAGAAGCCGGCGATCTTGGTCTCATCAGCTCACAAGCCCGACCACCTCAGTGATTGACTATTCTGCGAAGTCGGCCATGTCGGGGCAGGTACACACAAGGTTGCGATCGCCAAACACGTTGTCGATGCGACTCACGGTCGGCCAGTATTTAAAATCTTTCAACCATGCTGCGGGATACGCCGCTTGTTGTCTCGAATACGGACGATCCCAATTGTCGGCCATCAGGACTTGAGCTGTATGAGGAGCGTGCTTGAGCGGATTATTGTTGGCATCAATCCGTCCTTCTTGCACATCCATAATTTCGCCATGAATCGCAATCATGGCATCTGCGAAACGATCGAGTTCCGCTTTGGATTCGCTTTCCGTTGGTTCAATCATCAAAGTTCCCGCGACGGGCCATGACATTGTGGGAGCATGAAATCCGAAGTCCATCAAACGTTTGGCGATGTCGTCGACTTCGATTCCAGCTGATTCCTTAAATGGCCGCACATCCAAGATGCATTCGTGAGCCACCAAGCCGTTTTTTCCCTTGTACAACACGGGATAATACGGTTCGAGGCGTTTGGCCAAGTAGTTGGCGTTTAAAATGGCCACCTTGGTTGCTTGAGTTAACCCTGCGGCTCCCATCATCGCGATATACATCCACGAAATCGTGTTGATACTCGCGCTGCCATACGGAGCCGCACTCACAGGGCCACATGGACTGTCTGCTTGTAAGTGAATGGGGTGTTGAGGCAAATACGGTGTCAGGTGTTCGGCCACTCCAATGGGACCGATGCCGGGGCCGCCTCCACCGTGAGGAATGCAGAATGTTTTGTGCAGATTCAGGTGGCAGACGTCGGCTCCAATTTCTCCCGGACTGCACAGACCTAGCTGAGCATTCAGATTGGCTCCATCCATGTAAACCTGACCGCCAAATTCGTGAATGATCTGACAGATTTCTTTGATGCCTTCTTCAAAGACACCATGAGTCGACGGGTAGGTCACCATCAACGCGGCAAGCTGACCGGCGTGCTGTTCTGCCTTTGCTCTGAGGCTTTCCACATCGATATTGCCTTCATCGTCGCAGTCAACAGGTACCACCTTCATGCCCACCATCACAGCACTGGCTGGATTGGTTCCGTGAGCCGACGTGGGAATCAAACAGACATTGCGATCGGTGTGCCCGTTAGCAAGGTGAAAACTACGAATCGCCAGAAGCCCCGCATATTCTCCTTGAGAACCCGCGTTGGGCTGCAAACTCACCGCATGAAAGCCCGTGCAAGTGGCCAACCATTCTTCAAGCTGCTGAATCATTTCTGCATAGCCCACCCATTGATCCTGCGGAGCAAACGGGTGAATGGAACTTACTTCTGGCCAACTTAAGGGCATCATTTCTGCGGCAGCATTGAGCTTCATTGTGCATGACCCCAATGGAATCATGCTGGTGTTTAATGCTAAGTCTTTGCTTTCCAAACGATGAAGGTATCTCATCATTTCGGTTTCGGTGTGATAGCTGTTGAACACCGGCTGCTGCAAAAAGTCGTCTGTACGAAGATGCTGCGGCTGTTCGCAGAATCGTTCGACATTGGTTTGAAGTGTTTCTTGATCTTCGAGGTTCCCTTCATCAAAGATGGCAACAACTTCTGCCAGTTCTTCTTCTGTTGTGCATTCATCGACCGTGATGCCGAGATCTCCGTCTGCGTAGCGGCGAAGATTGAAGCCAGCAGCTGCCGCTTTGTTGAAGATTTCGTCGGCTTGATCGGTTTGAACTTTAATCGTGTCAAAGAACTGGCCATGCCGCACATGAATTTGCAGGGCTGCCAGTGCATGAGCCAGCATTTGAGCATAAGAATGGATGCGTCCAGCGATGGTTCGTAGACCGTTTGGGCCGTGGTACGCTGCGTACATCGAAGCCATCACAGCGAGGAGCACCTGAGCTGTACAGATATTGCTGGTCGCTTTGTCTCGGCGAATATGCTGTTCTCGAGTCTGCAAGGCCAGGCGGTATGCGTTCTTGCCGTTGGCGTCTTTGGAGACGCCCACCAAGCGACCGGGCAACTTTCGTTTTAGGTTGTCTGTGCAAGCAATCCAGCCCGCGTGAGGTCCACCGAACCCCAAAGGAACTCCAAAACGTTGGCTGTTCCCGACGGCAATGTCGGCTCCAAGTTGCCCCGGTGGAACCAGTTCAACAAGAGCCATTAAGTCGGCCGCCATCACAACTTTGGCTTTGACCGCGTGAGCCGCTTCGATCAAGCTGGAATAGTCGTTAATGCTGCCGTTGGTGTCGGGGTATTGCAACAGGCAGCCAAAAACGGTTTCATCGAAAGCAAAGTCGGCATCGTCTTTGACTTCGATTGTGATGCCCACCGGTTCGGCGCGAGTCTTCAAGACGGCGATCGTTTGAGGATGACAGCCAGATGAGACAAGAAATGTGGTGGCCTTGCGGTTGCTTCCCGCACACATGGCCATTGCTTCTGCGGCGGCTGTGGCTTCGTCTAACAATGATGCGTTTGAAATATCCATGCCGGACAATTCGGTGATCATGGTTTGAAAGTTCAGGCAGGCTTCCAGTCGCCCTTGGCTGATTTCTGGCTGGTAAGGCGTGTAGGCCGTGTACCAACCGGGATTTTCCAAAATATTGCGTTGAATCACGGGAGGAACCACGGTGCCATGATACCCCTGCCCAATTAAAGAACGCTTCACCTGATTCTGGTTCATGATGGCTTTTAGCCATGCCAGAGCTTCGGTTTCAGATTTCGGGCGAGAAAGCTGAAATTCATTTTGCCGCCGAATGGATTCGGGGACTGACGAAAGAATCAGTTCGTCAAGCGAATCAAAGCCGCATTCCGCTGCCATTTCTTGGCAAACGGCAGCAGAAACTCCAAGATGGCGAGCTGAAAAATCGGCAGTCTGAAGCGATTCCATGCGAGTAGTCTCCAAGCCTGATGTGTCCGACAGCAACATGTTGAATTCGATCGTTGTGAAAGTAAGCAAACGTTCCGTTTGATGAAGGTAGATCACTTCGAAAACAGTGCAATAGTCTGGTTGCCAACTTCGACGTGGTTCTGGACAACAAGATCATTTTGCCCGCAGATATTAAAATGTGAGAGGGGGAAGATCATCCGCAGAGCCGTAATTCGCTCATGGAAACAAAGATCGCCAACGAAAATCGGGTTTTGAGAAAACACGTTGCAACCACGACCTAGGAAACCTGTAACGACTGCGGTTATTGTGCGGTTTAACATGTTAGAGGGGGCGGTTCGGCTCACCTGCTGAGTTCCCCCGAAAGAAACGAAACAGAGTGGTCGCGCAGTATCCTGACGCAGGAGAAGATCGAGCCGTTCAAAACGGGCAGCAACTTTTACTGGGCAAGCAATTTTTCACTAGGCAAGCAAACAGAAGCGTGTCCTGACAAAAGACAACTTCGCTCACTTGTGAAATGTGCGTCCGCCAAGGACAATGCGGGGGCAGGTTCGAATGTCGCTTAATGGGAATCGAGTTTGGCTTTCCTTGACACAACCTGTTGTTGCTCAATGTTTGTTTCCCCGCGTGTGATTGGTATCAGATTATGAAATGGCTTCGGTTCACTCTTCCCGTGTTGGTGGCAATGCTTGGTGGCAGTTTGTTTGTGGGACCGACCACTTGGGCGCAAGAAGAAGCGGCTGCAAACCAAAAGGTCGATGTTCAGCCAAGTAAAAAGGCGGGGCGAGTGATTGTGCCTGTCTTCAATTTGTCAGGCACGTTTACAGAAAAACCAGTGGCAGACGACAACCCATTTTCCTTTGGCGAAGTGTCAGGAAAATCGTTGTACACCATGATGAAGACACTGCGGCAAGCCAAGGATGATTCAGCCGTTCCTGCCATTGTGTTGGTGGTTAAGAGCCCAACGATTGGTCGCGCTCAACTGGAAGAACTTTCTCGCTGCTTCGATGAGCTAACAGCTGCGGGCAAAAAGATCCACGTTCATTCCGACACATTTACCATGGGGCAATACGCGTTAGTCAGCCATGCATCAGAAATCAGCATGGTACCAACCGGTTATCTATTCATCACCGGCCTGTATGGCGAACAAGTGTATTTGAAAGGCTTGTTCGACAAAATTTCGGTGAAGCCCGACTTCTTCACTTGTGGAGACTTTAAGACGGCCGCGGAAATGTTCATGAAAACCGGCCCGAGTCCTCAGGCTCAAGAAATGTCGAAGTGGTTGTATGATGACATTTACGCCAACATGCTGAAGCTGATTGCAGACGGACGAAACGTCACCGCCAAGCAAGCCGAAGACTGGATTGATCAAGGAGTCTTCACCGCAGAAGATGCGTTAAAGGCGGGAGTTGTTGATCAAGTCGAACATCGCCAAGATTTAGAAGAACGCTTGCGAGATCTTTATGGATCGACGTTGAAGTTTCAGTCGAATTACGGCACCAAAGACAAAAAAGAAATTGATCTGTCGTCACCTTTCGGTGTGATGAATTTTTATGCCGAACTGCTGTCTCCTTCGACTCCCAAAAAGAACACAAAACCTGCTGTTGGAATTGTGTACCTTGAAGGCGGCATCATGGACGGCAGTCCCAGTGGGAACCCGTTTTTTGCGGAATCTGCTGCGTTTTCTGAACCCATCCGCAAGGCATTGGACGCTGCTGCAGAAGACGATGCGATTCAATGCGTTGTCTTCCGCGTGAATTCTCCCGGCGGTTCTGCTGTTGCCAGCGAAGTGATTTTAAACGCCGCAAAAAGAGTGGCCGCAAAAAAGCCGCTGATTGTATCCATGGGTGACGTTGCTGGAAGCGGTGGCTACTACGTGGCGTGTGGCACAGACACCATTGTCGCCGAATCATCAACGATCACCGGATCGATTGGTGTGGTTTCTGGAAAGGTGGCGACGGGCGAATTGTGGAATCGGTTTGGAATCAACTTCAGCCCGATTGCCCGCGGAAAGAATTCCGCCTTACTCGGATCATTGCACGTCTTTACCGATGCAGAACGCACAGCGATGCAAGATTACATGAACGCAACTTATACTGTGTTTAAGGGGCATGTCACGGCGGTTCGAGGTGACAAGTTGTCAAAGCCAATCGATGAGCTTGCGGGAGGCCGAGTGTTTACTGGCAAGCAGGCATTGGAACTCGGGCTGGTTGATCGAATCGGAGGATTAACCGAAGCCATTGAATTGGCAGCGAAAAAAGCCAAGCTGGAAGACAACTACGAAGTTCGAATTATCCCTCGCCCCAAAAGCTTCTTTGAAATGTTGATGAGCGACCTCAATGGCAAAAAAGACGACGGGCAGCATATCGCATTGAACCTGATGTCACCCGAGGTACGAAATATGTGGCAACAAATTCTTCCGGCGTTGAATGCCTTGGATACAGATCGAGTGAAAGCGGTGACTCAGGCACTCCTGCAGCTCACCATTTTGCAAGCCGATGGAATCAGTCTGACCATGCCGATTCATGTCAGCAACTAATGGCCTGTGACGATTTTCGCAGCAAACGCAGGTGAAAAACAAGCTGCGAAAACCGAAACAAAAATCGGCGCTCACGCAATGAGATTTCTACTTCCATTCACCTTCGTTGTCGTTTTGGTTATCACAGGATGTGGTGACCAAAACAAACCTGCCGAGGTACTGAAAGATCGTGCGGCCGAAGCAGATTTCTCCCCAGAATGGAATCAAGCTGGTGCGTCGCAATCGCCAGAGTCCAAAGAATCGGTTGGGGCCCACACAACTGAGCCAGCTCCAACCGCGCCAGCCTCAACTGAGTCCGCCTCAACCGAGCCCGCCCCAACCGAACCTGCGGTTGCAGACAATTCCGCCGCAGAGCTTAATCTGCCAGCGGCCCAGTCCAGCCCGGCGATCACTCAGTTTTTAAGCAAGTTCGATGTCCTGTCGGCAAAGGGATTCGTTCCCACTCTTCGATCTGGTTCCACGGGAATCGGCTACACGCTGGAAACCATGCTGGGGATTGCAGAAAACAATTCGCCCGGCGGCGATTTCATGGGCATGGAACTGAAGGCATTCCGTGACGATGATCTGCACATGCATGATTCAGAAAAGATGAATTTGTTCTTAAAGGAACCCACGTGGATTGATGGACTTACGCATGCTGAACGAGTCAAAAAATATGGATACATTGATGAAAATGGTCGGCAGGCAATGTATTCCACCGTTCAAATTAAACGGAATTCACACGGTTGGATTTTTCGAATTGCGAAACGTGAGCAAACTGTTTTCATGCGGTTCCATGACGAAGACGTCGCCTTTTGGACATTCGATGTGTTGAAGAAACGGCTTCTTGAAAAGCATTCAGAAACCGTCTTTGTGGCTGCTCACGCAAGAGGCGTTGGGAAGCAGGAAGAATTTCACTACTACTCTGTCACGTGGTGCCGTGACCCAGCGATCGATGCGTTTATCGATTTGATTGAAACAGGAAACGTGCTGCTGGAATTGCGAATGCACATTAAGCCATCTGGTAGCGTTCGAAATCATGGTTCTGCGTTTCGTATCAAACAGAACAAGTTATCACACTTGTACCGCGACGTCGATCAGCTTCGTCCCACTGCAAACCAGTAGACAATTTCGGTCTACCAAGGCTTGACCGGGTGGTTTGAACTATTCCTGCTCTTCAACGCCGCCGTGTGACACGAGGGAAATCGTAACCGGCTTGCTTTTGACGGTTTGGCCGTTGGGTCGCACCGCGACGGCCTGCAGTTTGGTCGTTCCAAGTCCCAACAGTGATGATTGAATCATGAACTCTTTGTGACTTTCAACCGTGGCGACGGTGCGTCGATTTTGCTGGATGTGAATTTTGTTGCCCAACGAGGATACGGCTGTCGCCCGGAAAGCCTGACCAAGCTTGATTTGGGTGGTGCTGATTTTCAGATTGACCGAAGCTCCTTTCCGCTGCAGAACAAAACCAACTTTCTCGGAATGCTGGTTGGCAATCGGAGAATCAGAAACGCCAACAATTCGCAGTTCATGATAACCGTCGGTCATTGCATCGGTTGCGATCTCGATCTGACTCGCATCTTGGATTCGGTTCAGGAACACATCGTCAGAGAATAAATTAAAATGCGAGACCTGTGGAGATTCAGGTAACGTTTCAACTTGGAGAACAAAGTCAGCCGCTACGGTATCACCGTCGTGGATGCCTTTGATTTTGAATTGAGGGAATTTTCCATAAGGGCAACACAGTGGGTCGCCAACAATTAATAATTGAAAGGGCCACTTCACCGATTGGTAAAACGATTCTGCGAGCGTGCATCCGCGAGCGTAATGAACATGCAAGCTGGCGGTCGGAAATTTGTTTGCAATGGCATAAGGTTCACAAACAGTCCCACTGGCTCCAGCAGCGCCGGCGTCCAAGTACTCGTTTAATTGTGTTTGAGATGGTTTATCCCAAAAGCCGCCGTAACTGGTGAGGTTGTCACAAATGGCTCCGGGGCAAAACTCACTGCCCGACTTTTTTAGATTAACAACTGAGCTTCCCAGCGTTGCCCCGATGACCGCCTTGTGGTTGGCCACCATCGCCGTTTTATCAATGATTGCCTCGTGGCCGAGCGATCGGAGTTCGGCGGCGGCAGCATCAAACTGCGCGGTGCGAGTACGAGAGCGAACGTTGCCATGTTTGGCAAAGTAGACCGTGGCTTCGGGGTGAGTGCCATCGGCGCTGCAACTTCGATCGATTTGGGCGAGCGCCGAATCAAGTGACGACCTTTCTTTGTCACCTACGACTGCTAAAACGGTTGACAGAAAGTACCGTTGACCGTCGGCGGAAGTCCCGTTGGGCAAGCCCTTGTTTGTCCAACGGTCACCCGCTTGAAAGTTTCGAGACGAACTTGTGTGCTTGGGCAAATGATTCGGTTGCGAAGCATAGCGGTTGGCATTCGCGTCCAGAAAGTGCTGCGGCTTTGGCGAAAAAGCATCGTCGAAAAAATAGGTCAGGCTCGTGATGGACGCCCAAGGTGCGTGCCAAATTTTGTTTTGTTTGAGCTCACGACTGTCTAGAAACTTAACCGTTTGAGCTTTGGCGTTGTAGCGAGTCGGAAAGCCAGCAGAGTAGGTTATGCAGCTGATTTGTTTTTCGAGCCCTCGCTCTTTGATGGCCGCCATCACGGGCCGAGCGATCTGCTTTTCAAAGTGAGCAGACAGACCCGTTTCATCGCCATATTTTTCGATGTGAGTGATTCCGCTCAGGTAGATTACATTCGACGCTGGAATGCTTCGCAGGTGAATATAGCGGTTGGCAATCGCGAGTGAATCGGGCGAATCCGCATTGACGACCACGACCGTGTTCTCTGGGCCCTGCGCGTATGACAAAGCGTGAAAACAACTGATCCAACAAACGAATAACAGGCTCAAAAGTAATCTGGTCATCAGCACAGAAATCATCCCTTCGCGAGGCTTAAAAGCGTTGATTCGATATTGTAACCGACCAATCG
>CAYTUE010000077.1:16248-19216 GCA_964441085.1 uncultured Planctomycetaceae bacterium | reverse complement strand
TCTGACGTATTGTCTCCCAAGGTGATGGTGCCTGCCTGAAATTCAGCATGACCAGTGATGCGAAGGTCACTCCCAGCAGCATCTGAAATTGACGTCGCGTTGATAAAAGAATCAGCGTTTACGGTAAGATCACTGACTTCAACGTTTCCACCGTTCTGAATGAGCAGGTCGTTTAATGTTAAGGAAGCATCCAGCGTGATCGACGCCAAGTCAGCGTCGCTTTGATTGATGTTCAGCGATGTCAGGCTGCTAGGATCCAAGGTGAGAGTTTGATTTGAATTGGTGAGACCAAGACCCGAGTCCACGGGAGCTTCAAATGTGCCGTTGCTGAGAGTGAAGTTCAGTTGGCCTGAAACATCTTCTGTGACCTGAATGGATTCGCCAGCGTCGAAACCATCAAGGATCAGCTGTCCAGCAAGAAAGCCGGCGGTTGCATCTAACAGCCGACGGTCTTCCAGATTCATGACGCGCAAACGCCCCGGTCGAGACCTGTGAACCGAAGTTCTCAGCCTGTGAACCTGCTGTTGAAGTTTTTGAATTAAACCCTTGACCGACATGGGTTACCTGATTCTGTCACCGAATAAAACAAGTTCACTGACGTCGCAAACTCTCATTCAATATTAACCTACCATTCAATACTAACGATCACTGCGCAACGTTAACCGTTGAAGGATGATAACAAATGGATGATTAAGTTGTGTGTACTTAGGCTGAACGAGGCTGATTGAACAAATCGGATGTCATATTGCCCCGAACTGGGGGATGTAACATCAACGCGTCGCAATACCCCCGCACGAAAATACGACTGGCATAGCGGCTTATCGGCAGAATCTGCCTGCTTATACTTGCCTGGAAAAGCAACAAGTCATGCATTTTGTGAAGTCAGGCAGTTCACAGCAACCGCACCGGTCCTGCGGATTGCGTCAAATGGCTTTGCCGTCATCACCACCAGCCCCGAGTCTGGCCGATATTGCAACAAAACGTGCCTTAAACTTGTGGCTTGATTCAGGACGGTTTCAGCAGCCGCAATAGGATTTTCCAATGCGAAATTCAAACATGTTGTCAAAATCTGTCTTCAATTGTGTGTTGATCACCATCTCCTGCGGCTCACTGTGGGCTCAGGTTCCGGCCCCCATTCCTCCGCCCGAGCCTGTTTTTCTGGAAGAAGGTTTAAACTCACCGGCTGCACAACAGTTGTTACCGTCACTGGCGGCCCACCCCGACGTGTCACCTCTGATGCAGCAACAAAAACCAAACGGGGCCAGCAAGCCTTTGTTGGATGACAGCGATCTTCAAACAAAGACGCTGCCTCATCTCATCAAATCTCGCCCATTAAGCACCATGACGTTACGAGACGCAGCTGCTGAAGAATCGCTGAAGCATGAATCTCTTGCGGTGCCTCAAAATGCAGCCGCAGAATACTTGGTGAGCAAAGGAGTGGTGGTTGCCGAACCGACCTTTGTGAGCACTCCGGTCGCTTGGTCTCAGGCAGTTTGTTATCGACCACTTTATTTTGAAGATCCCAATCTGGAACGCTGTGGTGCAGGGCATGGAATCGCCACGGAATTTATTTCCGCAGTTCGTTTTTTTGGCCGAGTTCCTTTGCTTCCGTATCTGATGGGAAGTCAAGATCCTAACAAGTGTGTGAGATCGCTTGGCGATTGCAAGGTGTGCCATACCTATGATGCAACAGCTTACTTGCCGCCCTTGAATGCAAAGGGAGTCGCTTTTCAGGCAGCTGCTACAGTTGGCCTTGTCTTTCTGCTGCCGTAACGCGTTGTTCGAATTCTGTTTTAAGCAGCAGGCGAACAGGCAGGTATCAGACGAACAGGCAGGCATCAGGCCGAAGACCGACCTGATACCTGCGTATCGTCAATTGAATCGGATTCGTTGAATCAGACCGCTGCTAGCCAATCGCTTCGATGCTGCGTTCTAGGAGAGCTTTGCTGGCTTTGATTCCTTCCATTTCGTTCAGCTGATTGCCTTCGTATTCGATTCCAATCCAGCCCTTGTAATCTGATGCGGCCACGATGCCCATCATTTTTTTGTAGTCGGTGTTTCTTTTGCCGTCATTATCGATGCTTAAGAAAGGAGTCGCGTCATCAAAGTTGTGAGTCTTTGCGCTAAGCGCTTTGGCGTATTTCAGCAACTTTGTGGTGCCATCGTAGCGGTCGAACCATTTGCCTTTTCGACGGTCGATGGCAAAGTTGCCGAAGTCCGGCAGAGTGCCACAACGTTTATGAGCCACTTTGGCGATCACAGCCGATAGCCAGTCGCCGTTGGATGACAGTCCACCATGATTTTCCACGATGACATTGATGTCATTTTTTGCACCGTATTCTGTTAAAGCTCGCAATCCATCGGCAGCTCGGTGCAGTTGATCATCGTAGCTGCCTTGGCTACCCGCGTTGACTCGAATGGAATGGCATCCCAGTTCTTTGGCCGCATCGACCCACTTGAAATGATTTTCGACTGCCTTGGCTCGACCAGCCAAACTGGGATCACCCAAACGACCTTCGCCATCAACCATAATCAGCAACTGAGTCACTCCGTGATCCGCTGCACGCTTGTTCATTTCGGCCAAGTACTTCTTGTCTTTTGCTTTTCTCTTAAAGAACTGGTTAACGTACTCAATGCCTTCGATTCCCAAGTCCTGTTTCGCCACCTTGGCGAAGTCGAGGTTGTCTAACTTGCCGCCTTTCAATGCTTTATGCAAAGACCACTGAGCCAAAGAAATTTTGAATCGAGGTGACTGTGTCGCCGCAAAGACAGAATTTGTGGATGCTGCAACGGCTGCGGCAGCAGTGGCTGAAAGGAAAGAACGGCGATTAAGATTCATTGATTGGGCTTTCACTGAAGTTGATGGCAAGACGGTGCTGTTGAAAGAGTTGCTGAAGAGAAAAGAAGCAGTCTTTCTACGATCCGTGGAGCATAGTGTACGACTGGCTAAAGATGTCGCAAGACACCG
>CAYTUE010000077.1:10343-16148 GCA_964441085.1 uncultured Planctomycetaceae bacterium | reverse complement strand
TGGTGACAGTACTGAATCTGCCGTTCGTTTGATGTTGGTTGAGAATCTTGTGGCGGCCAAGTACGATCAGACACCGCCGTTCTCGCCCCTCCCTATTGCTAATCGTTTCTTCCTTTCAGGTCGTGCTCCATGACACATTGCTTCAGGCCACATTGCTTCAGGATGTCCTTTGTTTTTTCTGTTCTTGTCGTCGCCGTGATGGCCAGTCCTCACTTCCAAGTGGCCAACGCTGCAGACAAGCCAAACATCCTGTTCATTTTTAGTGACGACCATGCTCCGCATGCCATTGGAGCCTACGACGGATGGCTGAAGTCGGTGAATCCGACTCCTGAAATCGACAAACTGGCCGCTCAAGGAATGCTGTTTGAAAACAGTTTCTGTACCAACAGCATTTGTGGGCCAAGTCGAGCCGTCATTCAGACAGGCAAGCACAGTCACAAAAACGGCTTTATGAACAACGGCAATCGGTTTAATTGGGATCAGCAAACCTTCCCGAAGCTATTGCAGAAGGCTGGGTACACGACCGCCATTTACGGTAAGTCTCACCTGAAAGGAACGCCTCAAGGCTACGACGACTGGAAGGTGCTGCCGGGGCAAGGCATGTACTACAACCCAGACATGATGACTCCAGAAGGCCGTCGGCAAATTCATGGTCACTGCACAGATATTGTCACAGACCTTGCCGTGGAATGGCTAAAGGCAGGTCGAGACTCGGACAAACCATTTCTGTTGATGGTGCAACACAAAGCACCTCATCGAAACTGGATGCCTGCGGCAAGGCATTTGGAACTGTATGACGACATTGAAATGCCGATTCCAAATACTCTCTTTGACAAATGGCACGACAACGCATCGCCAGCAAAATTTCAGACGCAAGAAATCGAACGGCATATGAATTTGAACTTCGATTTGTTCGTCGATCTCACACCGGACTTCGATGGCAAGGCGATGAAAGGCAGCTTTGATCGGGCGGCATGGCGAAACATGCAACGCATGACAAAAGAGCAAATGACTGCTTGGCGAGACTTCTATGGCCCTCGGGATCAATCTTTTCACAACGCAGATCTGAAAGGAGACGATTTGGTGCGTTGGAAGTTTCAACGGTACGCCAAGAATTACTTGCGCTGTGTGAAGGGTGTGGATGAAAGCGTTGGAACGCTCATGAACACGTTGAAAGATCTCGAACTGGATGACAACACCATTGTGATTTATTCATCCGATCAGGGGTTTTACATTGGAGATCACGGCTGGTACGACAAACGTTGGATGTACGACGAATCGATGAAAATGCCTCTGATTGTGAAGTGGCCCGGAGTGACTCAACCGGGTGTCAAAGACCAACACTTGGTTCAAAACTTAGACTATGCCGAAACGTTTTTAGAAATTGCCGGAGCTGCCATTCCAGATGATATGCAGGGGCAATCATTGGTTCCTTTGTTAAAAGGGAAAGCACCCAATGATTGGCGAAAGTCTGTGTACTATCACTACTACGAATATCCGGGGCCTCACATGGTGCCTCGGCATTACGGAATCCGCAGCCAACAGCACAAGCTCATCCGATTCTACCAGTTTGATGAATGGGAATTTTACGATCTGGTCAACGACCCCGATGAACTGACCAATCAGTACAACAACCCAGACTATGCCGAACGCATTGCTGAAATGAAAATTGAACTCGAACGACAAAGAAACCACTACCAAGACAACAGCGACGTCGCCGTGAAGTCAAAAGATTGGCAGGATCAGGTTCGAGGAATTCGCCAGAAGTAGGTCAGTGATGACGACTTTGGTTTGCAACATGAACATCCATGGAAGCCGCGTCGCCGAGCAACTACATGACTTCCGCGGTTTGAATTCCCAGCAGATTGAGCCCTGTTTTGATTCCCCGAGCCATCAAGTCACAGAGCACCAAACGGCTGTTGCGAATCTGATCGTTTTCGGCATTCTTCACACTGCATTTTGCATAGAATGAACTGAATTTGTTCGCGGTCTCGAACAGCCAACCGGTGAGCAAATGTGGACGATAGTCTGTCAGCACAGATTCAATCGCAGCGTCAAATTGCAAGAGTTGGAGTGCCAGTTCTCTTTCTTCCGGCTCCGTAATTTGGAAGGCTGCAGTCTTGGTGCCGATCTCATTCCGGTTGACATCGAGTTCTCGAAAAATGCCGCAAATTCGAGCATACGCGTATTGCATGTACGCGGCTGTGTCTCCATTGGTGGCCAGCATTTTATCCCAGTCGAATTTGTAATCGCTGTCTCGATTATGATGCAAGTCGGCATACTTAATGCCTCCAGTGCCGACGATTTTTGCCACTTGAGCGCGTTGATTCGCATCTAATACTGGGCCGTCTTTGCGACTGTCATCATTCGCAGTCACAATTTTGGCCGCTCGATCAATCGCTTCATCAATCAAGCTCCCAAGACCAACGCTGTCGCCAGATCGGGTCTTAAACGGCTTGCCGTCGTCGCCCATGACGGTTCCAAAACTGACATGATTACAACTGAGGTTTTGAAACTGCCATCGGCTGGCTGTTTCAAATAGCAGTTTGAAGTGTTCGGATTGTCTTTGATCGACCACGTATAAAATTTCGTCGGCCTGCAACGTTTCGACTCGATACTGAATGGTGGCCAGATCGGTGGTCGCGTAGGTGAATGCTCCGTCCGTTTTCTGCACGATAAAGGGAGCGTCATTGCCTTCCTGGAAGACACAGACGGCCCCATCACTGTCAGTGGCCAAGCCTTTTTGCTTCAGGCTTTCGACAACATCGGCCAGCATGGGGTTGTAGTAACTTTCGCCAAGAGTGAGGTCGAAGGTCACGTCCAAGCGTTCGTAAACTTGGTTCAGTGCTTCAAGACACTGAGGCAAAAACTCGTCCCACAACTTTTGATTATCGACGTCTCCGGCGTGTAGTTTCGATGTTTCTAGGCGAGCCAGTCGAGCAATATCAGCGTGTTCTGCGGCCACAGCTTTTTGTTGTGGATCGTTGTCGACGTCCGCGATTTTCTGTGTTGCAGAACGAATGGCCTCTTCAGTGACGGTGATGTTTTTCCGGAGCCCCTTTAAAACCTTCTTGGTCTTTTTGTCGGCTGGGTCTGCATCTTCTTCGGCCTCCTGAAACTGTTGCCGTTTTTCCAGCAAAGTGGCTTTCAGAGACTCCACGCTGTTTTTGGCCGAGTGGTAGTCTGTGAGCTGATTGACCAGTTTGTACAGTCGCGCAAGTTCGTCGACTGCGTTCACGGAATAGTCGTCGGCATTCAGAAAGTGACGATAGCCGTAAATGATCATGCCAAACTGAGTGCCCCAGTCACCCACATGATTATCGCTGGTGACTTTGTGTCCTGCGAATTTTAGAGTTCGGCAAATGCTGTCTCCAATCACCGAACTGCGAAGGTGGCCGACATGCATCGGCTTGGCCACGTTGGGGGATGAAAAGTCGACAATGACGTGTCTTGGTTGTGCTACCAAAGCGGTTCCCAACCGATCGTCTCCGGCAATGGCGTTGATCTGCGATTGAATCCAATCGTCTTTCAGTTTCACATTGATAAAACCCGGACCGGCCACTTCTGGAGCATCGCACAGGTCGGCAATTTCTAAGGCGGAAACAATGTCTGCCGCGACATCGCGTGGATTTTTCCCGATCTTCTTCGCCAAGGGCATGGCGCAGTTGGCTTGGAAATCACCAAATTTTGAATCGCCAGAAGGACGAATCATATCTAACAGCGAATCAGGGTCATCGGTCAACGTTGCTAGGGCGGTCGCGAATCGAGATTTGAGAGTCGACAGAATGCTCATAAGACAATTGCTTTATGGTAAGATTCAGTAGAGTGCGGCGGCATGGTGGCGTTCGAACGACCTTCCTGCAAGGGTTTCTGCGGACAGTCGCGGTTACGGAATCGCGGAAGGGCTGTGGGTCCAAGATTCCGGAACGAAATCACTGGGAAAACTGGTTTTTCCAGTGAACACCAACTTTCCAACAGCTCGGCGATTGCCTGGGCAAGAGACAAAAACCAAGCTCCCTGAAGCTGTGTCGTCTAAAAACGTGGTCTTCGACCAGACATTCAGTCATTGGGTGAGGTTCGATGGAGGGGAATAAAAAAAGAGACCATCGATTTGAAAACCGATGGTCTCTTTCCGAGAAATAGAGTTCAATTGTTTGACCGTCGCTTTCGCGATGTTGAGATGTGGAATGGTCTGGCAATTGGAAGCTCTGTCGGTGTCCTTCAACTGATCACATGTGAATTGTCATCACACTTTAGACCAACCGAAGAACAAATCATCTGCTCGGTTATTGCTCAGTAGCCGACTTACAAGTTGCTTGCTGGCTTCAGAGTTTTCTGTTCTGAAATTTGTTTGAGCTGCGGAGCTGCCGGACTGCTTGGAACTGTCGTCTGAGCAGACACTGAAAACTGACGAACTGATTGAACAGTCGGTCGTGCAACATATTGCTGATGTGGAACAGACTGTTGAACTGAACCAACCTGACAAGATGGGCATGAGCTTTGACCGCCTGAGTAGTAGCCATTTCCTGCAGATCGACATCCACCATTCGGTACCAAGCATGGTCGATTGTGGTACTGTGACGGTCGAGGAACCGGTGGGATCATATTCGGGTTCGGCTGCCACCGAGGGACATTGGTGTAGCTGTAACCCATTTGAGTCGTGTCGGTTGGCTGATAGATCATTGGTGCTGGAACAAATGGACCACCCATACCGTAGTTGTTATACGTGGTGTAGCCGCTCGCAGTCCGAGTCAAAGGACGGGTTTGCGGAGGAGCCCAACCTCCACCAGAAGGACCATGAGAGGATGGCCCATGCAGAATGCCCAAAGGGTTGTAGGCTCCCAATGACGGTGGGTCACGAAAAATCCCCTGAGATCTCATGGAGTACTGCCCCGGTGCAGCATTGCAGCTGTCGCAGGAAGTACCGACTTCGTGTTGAACCTGCTGAATATCGTCGGCCATTGTCTGTGTGCAGAGCAGGATCGCTGCCACCAGAGCCGTTTTTTGAGTCACTCGAGACATGAAGATCCCTCTTTTCGACAGACACCAAGAACGCTGGTGAACTTGTCATGGTACAGAATAGTATTGGTTTCAATTTTCGCTTCAGGTTTCACTCCGCATCCTGCGGCAAACCGTCTTTTTGCGATATCCAAGATGACAGTAACAGTCGGGCGAGATTGAAATTTTGACGACAGTCAGCACCAGCCATTTGAGGTTGAGTTGCCATCAAGGCAGCGAGGAGGCAGCATCTGAACAACGGATCACGTGTTGAATGGTTGTTGTTTGAGCTGACACGCTGCACTACCACGACTGGTGTGGGTTGTAGCTAATTGGTCCAGGGCCGGAATACTGTCCGAGAGGCGTAATTCGGCTGGACGGAATTCCACTGCCATAGTTGTAGGAATAGCGTACATTGGGAGCGATAGGAACAGTCAGGTGAGTCCCATAGCCTTGGGCACCGTAAACTTGTCCGTCTCGAGCGTCTGTATGTCCAGGGTTATTGGCATACGTGATGTGGTACTTCCCAAAGGGCGGGTGTCCCTTGTGTGGGCATCCACCAGACTGACACCCACCAGCTTGGCAGTTACCAGACCGGCAAGAAGAGTTTCCCAGCACACTGTGAACTCGATTGTTGTACCCGCTGCCAAAACAGGAGTTACACTTCTTCCTGTTGGCTTTTCCACCGAAGATTCCTCCGCTACGGTTCCAACCGATTCCACTGTCATCACGCCCAGTGTAACCCGAACCGTCACAGGCTGAACAAGCACCAAACGAATCGTTACAGGCAGTGCCATCGCAGGCTGA
>CAYTUE010000077.1:8149-10243 GCA_964441085.1 uncultured Planctomycetaceae bacterium | reverse complement strand
CACAGGCTGAACAAGCACCAAACGAATCGTTACAGGCAGTGCCATCGCAGGCTGAACCACCACACGCCGAACCACCACACGCTGAGCCGCCACATGCTGAGCCATCGCACGCACCATCAATGCAGCCGAAATCTGCACATCCGCCACGTTTGTTCAGGCGTTTGCTGCGAGATCGAAAGCCTGCTTGTTGCAAGGTTCCACTCGCTGTTCCGACTGAGTGTCCAGTCAGTTGAGCTCGAATGCGCTCGTATGCCGCTTTCATTTCCAGCTCTTCGGTGGTCATGTTTGTTTCGGTGTCCGAAGCATCAGAGTGCTTGTTCGCATCAGTAATTCGAACAACTCCTTCTTCAGCGTTGGCGATGCATGAGATCGCCAACAGGCAGGATGCAGTCGCGATCCACCTGATGTTGGTGTTGATTGCTCGCATGGGTCAATTCCGTTTGATATTTCGATAGTTGGCGATTTGTTATGTCAGTTGATTGAACGTCAGAATGTTCAACATCACGTATGGCTGCTTTGTCTCCATTGAATTCATAAACTCACGAATCCAAGGGCACATTGGCAGTCTTTAATCAGCGAAGCACAGGGCGTTTAAACAAAGCGAACGGGCTAATGTGAGATTTGTATTTCACATCAACAGTGGTTCCTTTGAGCTTCCAGTTTTCCTGTGACAGGACTCCAAATGGTGTCGCAATCCAGTGCCCGTTCACTTTGTAGTAATAGGGGGCATACATGGACTTGTAGCGATGAGGATACAGCATTTCATGAGGATGAAATGCTGGGTTATTGATCACGGTTCCGCCAAGTTGAGGGGGAATGCCGGGATGCGGAGCCGGGTACAGTGATGCCGGGGTGGAATACTGATGCTGTACGTGAGGCCCATAGCTTGCTTGACCATGATGCGGATTCACTTGTTGGCTAACCGCCCCAGCAGCTGGCTGACTTAACGGCGCCGAGCTCACGTTGGGATCGGGGATCGGCGGAGCCAGATCTGTGTATTGTTCCGGAGTCGGCTTGGGAGGCTGAATGGCTGGCTGCAAAGTTTGCTGCTGAGGTCGACCGCTGGTTTGATAAATGGTCGGGGCTTGCCGAGCACCAGAGTGAGTATGGTGTCTTGGGCGCTGGACCTGCCGACCCACCGAACGGTTGGCTGTTGGTTGTTGCAGCCACTGGTTTAAAATCCCAGCTCTGTTTTGGTCATCGGCGTGTAACCCGCCAACTGATAGCAGACTTAAAGTCACTACCACAATTGTTTTGCGAAGCATCGCTTCCCCCTTGATGGCCCCGGCTGCAGTCCGCAAAACGCTTCTTGTCCGGACCAGGCGTACTGGCTAAGCCGTTTCTAAAGATTCAAAACCGACTGAAGTGAACTTTCTAGTGTGCATCTCAGTCAGAACGTGGTTCCTGTCTTCAGATTCGGCTTTTGACGGTTACGCAAATCAATCAACCAAACATTTCCTACACCTGTTAGAAGTACTTCGGTTGGCAACACCCGACTTTCCGCCGCAATAATAAGGGTCGCCCTAAACACCCCTGCTTAACAAAGCGGACAGTTGCAGTGGTGGCTGGCCACCTTTCTTGCCTTGAAGCTCTTGCCTTGAAAAAAGGGACAGGCCAACAGAATCAAATTTCTAAGTTGTCCGTAAAAAGGCGGAACAATGTGGCAATTTCCAACGTTTCCGCTATCCGCCAGCTGTGTTAAAGTGTGTGATGTTTGACCACGATGGCAAACAACGGAGATTGGAAATCAACGGAACCATGTCGCATTGCTGAGCTTGTTTCAATTCTGTTGTGGTTGTGTTTTTCCATTCGATGTTCCCACCAAAGACATCTCCTCACAAAAGAACTGGAATTCCGTAGCCAGTGGCAACTGACCACTTTGTACGATTCCATCCCGCCAGAAACTTCCTGCACAGGATTCCCCCTCATGATTTTACGAATTGCTTTCACAACAATCGTGTTGCTGCTGCCCGCCATGCTGCCCGCCATGACGGGCACACAGGAAACAGTCACACAGGAAACAGTCACACAGGAAACAATCGCACAGGAAACGGCAGCTCCAGAAGAAATCGCGGCCTCAGAGGCAACGCCAGT
>CAYTUE010000077.1:2946-8049 GCA_964441085.1 uncultured Planctomycetaceae bacterium | reverse complement strand
TCGCACAGGAAACGGCAGCTCCAGAAGAAATCGCGGCCTCAGAGGCAACGCCAGTTGATCAAGTCACCGCGGTTTTGCCACCCGGCTTTACGTCAATTTTCAACGGCAAAGACCTGTCCGGTTGGTACGGAATGCCTCATTTCGACCATCGCAAGTTGAAGGCGATGCCAGAAGCAGAACGCAAAGCGAAGTTGGAAAAATGGAATGCTGATGCGAAGGCTCACTGGACGGTCGAAAACGGAGAACTCGTCAACGACGGTCAGGGCGCGTACCTAGTCACCAACAAGCAGTATTCCAACTACGAATTCGTGGTGGAATACAAGACTGTAGAAAAAGCCGACAGCGGAATTTATTTAAAGTGGACTCCTCAAGTCCAAATCTGGGACACAACCGACAATGAAAAGTTTAAGCATGGAGCCAACTTAGGAAGTGGAGGACTGTGGAATAACAGTCCGGGTGCCCCTGGAAAAAATCCAAGTTCACTTGCCGATCGGCCATTTGGAGAATGGAATCAAGTTCGCATTCGGCAGGTGGGAGCACGCACATCGGTGACGTTAAACGGTCAACTGGTGGTGGATCACGCCATCATGGAAAACTACTGGGATCGAAAGCAACCCTTGTTTCCAACAGGTCCCATTGAACTGCAGACTCATGGGGGAGAAATCAGGTGGCGAAACCTTGGTGTGCGGGAAATTGGAATTGAAGAAGCAAATCAAATTCTTGCCAGCCGTAGCAACGACGGCTTTACTTCGATTTTTAATGGTGAAGATCTGACAGGTTGGATGGGCTCTGTCGACGACTACGAAGTGGTTGACGGTGCGATTCGGTGTAAAGCGGGCAAGGGAGGCTTACTGCTGCACGAAAAGGAGTATTCCAATTTTGTGGTACGCATGGAAATATCCATCCCTGCTGGCGGCAACAACGGGTTGGCCATTCGCTCACCTGAATCCGGAAATGCGGCGTATGCAGCCATGTGTGAACTGCAGGTTCTCGACAATGAAGCTGATAAGTATGCCAAACTTGATGCTCGCCAGTATCACGGGAGCGCGTACGGGATGGCGCCTGCTGCTCGAGGATTCTTGCGCCCTACCGGCGAATGGAATTTCCAAGAAGTCACGGTCGACGGCAGTACCATTAAGGTGGAACTCAATGGAAACGTGATCTTGAATACCGATCTTTCTAAGGTCACCGAATTTATGGCCGAAAGTCCTCATCCTGGCAAAGATCGAATGTCAGGTTTCTTTGGCTTTGCTGGTCACAATGATCCGGTATCGTTTAGAAATCTTCAGATCAAAGAACTACCGGCAACCAAAGAAAAGTAAATATTGGCTTTCCAGCTTCCTTAAACGTTTTGGAAATGGCGGGCCACTCTTTTCCATCTGGTGGCTTGCTGCTTTCTCTTCGTGCTTTCCGTTTTCACTCTTTTCAAACGAGTAATTTCCCTTGTCGAACTTGTCTGCTGCAACTCAAACTGCCCTCAGAAACAGTCGCTTTATGAAGGCCGTTCATCGTGAACCAGTCGACATGACGCCTGTTTGGATTATGCGTCAGGCTGGGCGATACCTTCCAGAATACCAAGCCGTTCGTAACAAAGTCACTTTTATTGAACTCTGCAAGACTCCCGAACTGGCGTGCCAAGTCACTGTGGAAGCTCGAGAAATTCTGAATACTGACGCCGCGATTTTGTTTGCTGACTTGCTGCCGATTCTGGAGCCGATGGGAATCGATTTAGAATACGTGAAAGGCGAAGGCCCCGTTATTCATAATCCATTACGAGAACCCGGGGCTGTTGATCGAATCATGGCTTTGGAATCGGTGGATTGTCTGGACTATGTCTTCCAAGCGGTCAAGCTGATTCGGTCTGAACTCCCGGACGATATCCCTTTACTTGGTTTCGCCGGGGCTCCGTTTACATTGGCATCGTACTGCATCGAAGGCAGTGGTTCCAAAAACTATGTTGCCACAAAAAAACTGATGTACAACGATCCTGGCGCGTGGGCAAATTTGATGAACAAGCTGGTGGATTCCGTCATCATTTATTTGAAGGCTCAAATCGCATCGGGGTGCCAAGCTGTCCAAGTGTTCGATAGCTGGGCGGGTTGTCTTTCTGTCGATGACTACGAAACATTTGTTCTGCCGTATACGACTCGACTGATCCAATCGGTCGTTGATGATGCTCCTGTGATCAACTTTTTAACTGGCAATCCTGCCTTGCTGCCTCTGCAAAAACAAGCAGGTGGCACTGTGATGGGAGTCGACTGGCGCATTCGCTTAAATGAAGCTCGCAAAATCTTCGGGCCGGAATTTGCTGTTCAAGGGAACATGGATCCGGTATCAATTTATGCGGATCTGCCCGTGTTGAAGAAGCGAGTTCAAGCTGTTTTGAATTCTGTAGAAGGTCAGCCGGGGCATATCTTTAATCTGGGCCACGGAGTGATGCCCGACATGGATCCGGCTCATGTGAAAGCCGTTGTGGAATACGTCCATGAACTGTCTGCGAAGTAGATGAGCAAACTGAAGCTGTGAACTGGAAAATGAAACTGCGCATGAAACAAGGACTGCAAAACCGCTTTGGTTTTGTAGTCCTTTTTCGATGGTTGCTCTGCGTGACAGTTGCTCTGCGTGACAGTTGCTCTGCGTGACGGTTGCTCTGCGTAACGTCAGGTCAAAACAACTGATTGACGTCTATTCGTCGTCGCCAACAGCCGCATTGTAGTTAAAGCACATGCGAATTAAGTGAGCCACATTATCGGCCCGCATTTTGTCGTTAATTCGAGCTCGATGAGCTTCCACTGTTTTTGTGCTGACTGATAGTTCTTCAGCGATTTCTCTGCTAGACATGCCATCAACAACGTGGCTTAGCACTTCGTGCTCTCGTCCTGTGAGACGGTTCAGGCTGTCTTCGGTGGCGTCCAGTTCGTCATCGATGTCGTTGTCGACTTGGTAGTATTCGTTGTATGCTCGACCTGCGGCATCAACCAAGTCGTCCATTTTGACGGGCTTACAAAGAAAATCAGTCGCACCGTTCTTCATGGCTCGAACAGCCATTGGAACATCTGCATGCCCTGAAATCATAATGACTGGTAATGGAAATTCTTCTTCCATTAGCTTTTCTTGAAGCTCAATGCCTGTCATGCCTGGCAGACGAATGTCCAGAATCAGAACTCCTGGAACAACTTCACGGAAGTCACGATAGAATTCCATCGCTGTCATGTAGTCGTTTACGACCAACTGTTCTTCTTCAAGGGATTCCTTCATTACGGCGCGGATCGCCTGATCGTCTTCGACAAGAAAAATCGTAAAATCGCGACGCTTCTTGGGAGACTTAAACTCCGTTGGTGCCGGCTCTTTACGTTTGCGGCGTCGGCTAATTGGTCCCTTTTGTAACATCGTTAAATCCTGGTTGCGGTGGTAAGAAGTAAATTGTGGCGTGAAAAACGAGAAACCATTCTGACAACCTAAGGCAGTAAACCGTTTACCAATCAAGGAGTGTGTGAACACGATCCCTGTGTCCTTGAAATAGGTTGTCGTGGCCTGAGTGACTTCATTCCTCCGTGAATTATCGGTAGTTCGGATGTCCCACCACCTGTGGTTAGTTATACGCAGGTTTTTGCTGTCTTTCAACAGAGTCAGTATCCAGAAGTCATTGCAGCTGCAATTGCGATGGAGAGAGGAGACAGGGGGCGGGTATACCCTGCGGGGGCTGGAATGGTTTTCATCTGCATTAAATGAGAGAATCATTGCCAGACTGGGATACGAAAAGGCGGAAAAAGCCAGTTTCTCGTACTATAAGGCACGAAACCCTAGTCAATCAGTAGTAACGCAAGGGGAGCGTGCGAATCCGTCTCCCGTGGGGTATTTATCACTTTGTGTCTAAAATTTCTTTACGCCATGTTTCAAAAAACTTACGACGTCAGCCCCATGCGTAAGACCTTGGGAGAAAAAATCAGCACTCAGCCGGTAACGCATCGCTACCAAGGTTGGAGGGGGATTCCCACCCGGTGCCCCTCTTTGTCATGTCACATAAAAGTGTGAGAGTGTACTATGCCACTTAACGACGAACAGCAAATGGAACTTCCTAATCATTGAAAATCGGCAAGCGTGCGAACGATCGACGTTTTGGCTCACAGCTCTTGGGGGGAGAAGTTTCGCTGGATCATGCAGAACCTCCTGCTTCTGGTGTCAGCCTATCGTGCCGTTACCGACGATTGGTCAGGGCTGCTGAGAGCCGCTGATCCGCCAGCCACACAGTGCGTTTGGCCGTTGAGAAATCAGTCCTTGGTAGGCAGCCCAGTGGCACATCGCTCCACTTGTTTTCAAGCACGTGAAAGAATCACACAGGCAAGTGAAGTTGCCGGGCAGAATCATGATGGCTGGAAGTTGTTAGGCAAACATGATGTAAGCGAGGAGGCCCATTTGGTACACAGCGAGCGAAGCGGTCACTGGCAGTGTTTTTTGGCTTCGGCGTTTCCAGAGAAAGATCAGCACTGTCAGTACAGTGATTGTTCCGGCCAGCTTGGCTCGCACAAATAAACCGATTTCACCGTTCGCGACATCAAGCAGCCAACAGCCGATTGGGTTTTCTTCCAGATCGCTAATGCAATCGGCATACTTCACAATCATTGCTGTGTCGTACATGGAGACACCAACAATAATGGAACACAGAACAGGAAACCAAAGTGTTCGTCGTGGGGGCATTGTTCAAGACCCTAAATCTGTGCTGCAAATTCATGACAGCGGCCAAACAAATTTGGCTCACCGCAGACCTTTCCTGAAACATTCCTGCTTCGGAAAATCATTTTCTTTGGTGAGTTCTTTCGATGATTTGGGGTGTAGCAACGACCGTGCCAACTTTTTCAGTTCCTGAAATGCAGCTCTGGTGATTTCAGCATGTCACGTTGGAATCCACTGCCGCTTTGGTTTTCTTGCAGTGGAATTGAGGCAACGAAACGCAAGTCAGACAATGCGCCCCATTTGCTGGCTCGTGTCACGTGAGGTGAGCTTCACTTTGCCTTAACACTTCCTTCAATCGCATCTGCAATCAGGTTGGGCATGTGTGCTTTGCAATGCGGCAACTTTTATTGGATGAGTGGCCGCCGGGGC
>CAYTUE010000077.1:0-2846 GCA_964441085.1 uncultured Planctomycetaceae bacterium | reverse complement strand
AGAAGCCATGCAGGTAATCGATGGCTAGTCCCTTTGCTGAGCACCACTTTGTTTTTCAGAGTGCTTCAGTATCAACAGCACGGTACCGTTTGGTGAAACAAATTTCTTCGGTCATTCGCGCGGTTTTTGTTGGAAGCAGTCACACCTTTTCGCAGCTGTGGCTTCTGACAGTCACAGTATGCAGGCCAAGCCTTCTGGGATAGACAACTGTGTCGCCGCTGTTTTGCCCTTTGATGGCACGTTCTGGTTTTCGTGATTTCAATTGTTCACAGCGTTCAAAATTCATAAGGAAAGAATTCCATGCCTCGACGCAAACATAACACTCATCCTCGAGACTCCGAAGCTGAAGTCATTGAACATGTTTCGGAGCTACATCAGCATTCAGAATTGATTGATGAGATTAAAGCCACGGCCGACCAACTGGATGCCGACGGCGCGACTCGAGGCGATCTTAAGATTCTTTCTCGAGCTCTACGAGAACTTCGTTATGCCTTCAAGGTGTTTACTCCTTATCGCCGTAACCGCAAGGTGACTGTGTTTGGAAGTGCGCGAACCAAGCCGGGTTCAGCAGACTGGGAGCAGGCGTCTAAGTTCGGCAAGCTCATGGCGGAAGAAGGTTGGATGGTCGTTACGGGGGCTGGTGGAGGCATCATGGAAGCGGCTCATGAAGGCAGCGGTCGCGACATGGCGATGGGCTTGAACATTCTGTTGCCCTTCGAACAAGAAGCCAACCCGATCATCAATGGGTCAGATAAATTGGTGAACCTAAAGTACTTCTTTACTCGCAAACTGTTGTTTGTGAAAGAAGTTCACGCAATTGTGAGTTGCCCGGGTGGGTTTGGAACTCAGGACGAAGCTTTTGAAACATTGACCTTGGTGCAAACAGGTAAGCGAGACCTCATGCCCATTGTCTTTTTGGATTCCCCCGGAGGAACCTATTGGAAAAGCTGGCTTGAATACATCAATAAAGAACTCCTAGAAACGGGCATGATCAGTCCCGGAGACATGAACCTGTTTAAAGTGACCGACGACGCGGAAGAAGCAGTCGACGAAGTCCTGAATTTTTACAGCGTGTATAACAGCATGAGATTTGTGCGAGACAAACTTGTGCTCAGACTTCACTGCGAACCTGACGACCAGATGGTTGAGCGACTGAATGACGAATTTGGTGACATCGTAGAGTCGGGGAAAATTGAAAAGACGGGCCCTCATCCCCTTGAAGAAGATGACAAGCATTTAGCTCAGTTGCCTCGACTTCAACTGACGTTTAATCGACGAGCGGTCGGGCGATTGCGAGCCATGGTTGATGTTCTGAATTCGTCGCTGTGTAGCAACCCATCAATGGAAGCCGATCCCGAATAGATGCTGGAAAGACGACTGAACCGTCAGTTGGCGCACATCAACTGGCGGTTCACAACGGCTTGGGCATTGCGGTCATGTTGCCCTCAATGCGACTCTTTATGTGTGCAGCTGCTTTGTGCGTGCGGCTCTTTTATGCGTGCAGCTGCTTTACCTGAACACTGTCTGCCACGTTGGGTAAACAGTTGGGTAAACAGTTTTGCATAACCACAGTTTTACATAACCACAGCTGTCAAAGCCCAGAACTGGGTTCTGGTTTGTCTCGCCGTTTGCTTTTTAGGCTTCGCCGGTAGTCAGCAAAAACGTGTTCAGCAAGTAATGTCGATTCCGCGGAAAGTTCGTCGATTCGATTCCTGAAGATCGCAAACGCAGCCAGAGAAGGAACGGCAACGGTCAGCCCCAAGAGCGTGGTGATTAACGCTCGATAAATTCCTGGAGCCAATTCAGACACTTGAGGATTTGCCTTTTGTTCGAATTCCAAGAAGGCTTGAATCATGCCCCAGACAGTTCCCATTAATCCCAGCATGGGAGCGAGCGTGCCAATCACGGAAAGGTATTCGATACGTCGAAACAAGCGAGCGGATTGTTCGACGGCCGTATCTTCGACTGCTTTTTCGATGCTGGCATAACCCAGCCCCATTTCAGCTAATCCCGAGTGCAGCAGGCGCCCCAAGTACGAAGGCAGTTCGTTGCAGTGTTTTTTTGCATCGTCAATTCTGCGTTCTGCGATGGCTCGATGAACTTCTTCGGCCAAGCCGGGAGGCATTAACGTGGCCCGACGGATGTTTAAGATGTGATCAGCGATCAATGCCACCATCACCAAGCTAAGTAGCACAATCAAATATCCAATTGATCCTCCGGCTTTTAGCATTTGAGTCAGAGACAAGCCTGATTCTGCTGCTTGTTCAATGCGAACATTGTCAGCAGGTACAGGTTGCCACGCAAAGCAATCGGTCGATACGAAACACAAGCTGGCACAAACCATCATTGCCCAGAACACCTGATGCCGCTTGCTGCAAGCTGACCGACTGACTGGTCGTGTGACTCCTAACATCACATCATGCCACTTTGCAGGCGATGAAAATGGAAGGGGGTAGGAATGAGGATCTTGTTTTCGCTGAATCGATTTGCTGGTCATATCAGAACATTATGTTCCCGAGCCGATTCACGAAAGTGGAGGCCGTAAAAGAATGTCGACAAATTTGAGGGACAGTGGAAAGCCAGCGTAATCAGAAGACTCTCGACAATCAGCTTATTGCGTGACTGCGAAGAGCGATCTCACCGCTGAATGGCTGAAAAATGATTGGAAAACCCACATTTTCCGATACATTCCATGTGTCGCCGAGTTTAACCGGATGACTGGATCGGAAAAATTGCCTTTCTGAAAAGAAGATCAATGAAAACGCTGCGAATTCTGTTCACTATGACTGTTGCGAGTCTGTTTTTTGCTGCCGATGCGGATGCTCAGCGTGGCCAACGTGGTGGCG
>CAYTUE010000076.1:14006-19535 GCA_964441085.1 uncultured Planctomycetaceae bacterium | reverse complement strand
ACAACCACTGATCCTCGCACATTCCTGTGAAACTGTTGGCCTTCACAGGAAAAGCTGATTCTACTGAGGACAATGGAGATGAGTGTCTACTGCTTGCAATTCGTTTTGTAGGGACATTTTTGTGGTATCGAAGCTCGCTTGCGACCCTTGGGTTTGCAGAAAACGTGCACCCCAGTCATAGTCGGCAGGTTGAGGTCGCCCAAAGTAGTAGCCTTGCAGCATGTCGGCTCCAAAACTCAAGGCGTTACTAGCAAGCTGCTGCGTTTCGATGCCTTCAACAACTGTGTCTAAACCAAGCTCACGGACAAGGCTAAGTACAGATTTCAGCAAACGATTGTCGTGGATCAGTGACTTGTCGATTTTCACCACGTCAATGGGTAGGTCGCCCAACCGTCCAAGATTCGAATATCCGCATCCGAAATCATCGATCATGATTTGCACGCCCATGCGTCTGAGTTTTTCAAACACAGATGTGGCCAGTAGCTTTTCTGTATTCGCATCTTGTTCGGTCAATTCAAGCGCGAGTCTTGAAGGCCGAATTCCGGCATTGTGAATAATGGCTGCCACGATTTCACAAAAATCGCCATCCAAAATCTGCTTGTAGGTCAAATTGACAGACACATACTGATGATCGTCCAGTTTTGAAAGAAACTGGCACGCGGATTCAATAATCTGATACCCAAACGGAACGATCCCTCCTCCACTGTTTAGGATCGGAATGAATTCGTCAGGGGGAATGGGTTTTCCAGCCAACTGCCAACGAGCCAAAGACTCAAAGCCTCGAATCTGATATCCGTTTGCATCGCAGGACACGATGGGCTGGTAGTACTGTTCAATTTGATTTCCGGACAACGAAAAGTTCAACGCACATTCGATTTCTCGGCGACGTTCAATGGCATTGCCAATTTGTGGGCGAAAGAATTCCACTGTCGAACATGGAACACCGCCGCCGTCGTTGTATTTCCGCTTTTTGGCTTCATACATTGCGAAGTCGGCGTTGCGGATCAGATCAGCACTGGTAACGCCGTCTTGCGGATATAACGCGACTCCAGCGCTACAGGCGATATTCCAGTCGGTACGATTAATCCGAATGGGTGCTCGAAAAGTGTCCATGATGCGATTCACAATGACGTTTGCGTTCAAAGCATCAGTGTTTGGCAAAAGCAAGACAAACTCGTCGCCGCCCACGCGAGCAATCTTTGATTCTCGGCGAAGTTGATTGCGTAACCGCTGACTGCAAATTTTTAAAACTTCATCGCCGACAAGATGACCTGCCGTATCGTTAATCACCTTGAATCCATTTAGATCAATAAAGACGACCGAAAAAGTCACGTCTTCACTGTCAGGACCGGTAATTAAGTCTTCAAGATCATCTTCGAACTGCGTGCGATTGGATAGGCCAGTCAGAGAATCTGTCAGTGCAATCATAGACAGATGAGAGACTGCGTCTTCAAGCTGGTTTTGGGTTGCTCGCAATTCCGTGATGTCGTGAACCGTTCCAACTAACAGAAGTTCCCCCGTTGAAGTTTCGAACACATTTTTTGTGGTTCGCAAACTCTTGGTCACGTTGTTGGAATCCGTGATGATTTCTTCGTATTCGAATGGCTCACGCGATTCGAACACCCGTTCATCGGCTTCAAAAAATCCCGCTGCTTCTTTTTCGGAATAAAGATCGTAATCGTCTCGGCCAATCATCGCGCGACGATCAAGACCGACCAGTTCGCACAGAGCGTTGTTGATTAGCACAAGTTGGTGCTGACGATTCTTAACGAAAAGCGGTGTTCCCGAATGGTCGAGGATTTCGAACAAAAATTTTTGATCGACCAATTTGAGATCTGTTTGTTTGAGATCTGTTTGTGAGGTTTTTGATTTCACGACAAGCTAACCCAAGCTGTAGGTAATGACCTTGCTACTCACAGATAAGGCTATGTTGAAATCAATGACTGCCAGTA
This sequence comes from uncultured Planctomycetaceae bacterium, assembly GCA_964441085.1. Taxonomy (GTDB): domain Bacteria; phylum Planctomycetota; class Planctomycetia; order Planctomycetales; family Planctomycetaceae; genus Fuerstiella. The sequence goes on along the minus strand of CAYTUE010000076.1, from coordinate 17,583 downwards.
AAAATCTTCTACAGACTACGGGAAAATCCCCTGCTAAGGGCACGTGAAGTACGGAGACAACTAGTCGTGACGATTGTTCAGGCACTTCTGAGACACACCACTTCGCAGATTCATGCCACGAATGCAGAGAAGCCAAGCCAAGAATAAATACCTAGGGAGGGACACCCAGTCCCGTCACACGCGAAATCCCCGTGAATAAGGGCCCAGCGGCGGCAGTTTGGCCGCGCTACGGTGTTTGATGAATCGCAGTCTGATGAATCGCAACAGCTGTGGAATCAGCGAACTTGGCCGACGATTGTTTTTGATTGAGAACGAACGTCGTTCGACGCCCTTCTTCCACAACCGCAACCACATGATTTTGCTCAGGCTGAATTTCCATCAATGCCGTGTTGCAGACCACAAGGGCCTGCCCGGCCACACCTTTGCGATTGGCGTTGGCCAAGAAATTGTCGAATGTTGTGCTCGGTTCAGAATCTTGGGATGGCGACTTTTCCGATAGCGATTCAGCTTCGAAGTAGATCCACACATCGTGCAGGAGAAGTTCTGATCCAACCCAGTGCAGTCGACATGCTTTGTGATTTTGTAACGTGATACTGAAATGTTGCTTCAGATACTTCTTCAACTGCTGTTCCTTATCGTCTGCAGTTTCGATCCGCCAACGCTTTTTGTTGATCACAGAAATGGCGTCTTCAAGATCTGTGACTCGCAACTTCATGGCCACTTCAAATCGACCGGACGTTGGATTCCACTCGATTTCAGTGACTCCAATGTGATTGGGGTGAGCATAGCAGGTGCTGCTTGCCAACACGAAAGCTGCAAAAACAGTGAGCAATCGATTCATCGAAAGACTTTCTAAATAGGTCACTCTATTGGCAAACACTGAAGGCGTTGGTAAACACTGAAGGCCACTCACAATGTCAAGGAGTGGAAGTGATCAACCACGCCACAGGTTCTGAAGCCACGCCGCAGAACCTGTTGAACGTTGGTTGTCACGAAGTGCTCTTTAAAAGAGAGCACCAAGACTACTTCTTCGCTTCCTTCTTCTTTTCGTCTTGGTCTTCTTTCTTTTCCTTTTCCTTCTTTGCTGGCTTCTTGCCCAGTCCTGCTTTTTGCATTTCGTTTTTCCCTGTCTTGCCCGCTGATTTGTACAGCTTGAAGCGGCTTTGACCGATTCGAGGCGGGTAAACGTTGTTCGACTTATTTGTGTCAGCTGTTTCGCCGTAAGGATCCAATTCCATCGAAACAACTTCCTTGTCAGAGAGGATCAGCCGAGAAACTTTTTTGACGTTCTTCGCCCAAATTTCGGCGGGCAATCTCACAATACGTTCGCTGTTGTCTGCGTGAGTCAACTTAATGATCAGCGGCATGACAAGGCCGCCTTCGTTGGTGAAGTCTACGATGTAGAACTGGGTTTCAGAGCCCAGCATTTCTCGCTGTTCATCAGACAGCTTGGCCAATGACTGTTGGAATTTCTTTTTGTCTTCCTTAGACACATCCAGTTCATCAAAGCTGTTGTAGAAATCCTTCAGATCTGGATATTCGTCGACTCGAAGAGCAATGCCAGCGTTCCTTTGTTCTGACATCGTCTGGGGAGCTTCTTCTCGCTTCTTACGTGCTCTTTTGCTATTCGCTGCCGGATCACCATTGTCGATCTGGAAGTGTTCGATTCCTGCGATGGCAAGATCCACGTGGTCGGTACTGTAAAACCAACCTCGCCAGAACCAGTCTAAGTCAATGCCCGAAGCATCTTCCATGGAACGGAAAAAGTCTGCTGGGTAAGGACGCTTAAACATCCATCGTTGTGAATATTCTTTAAACGCAAAATCAAACGCTTCACGTCCCATTACGGTTTCTCGCAACACGTTTAACGCAGTGGCTGGCTTGCCGTATGCGTTGGGACCAAACTGCAAAATAGATTCTGAATTCGTCATGATAGGCACTTGAGACGCACTGGACATGTACGAAACAATGTTATTGGGTGCTCCACGACGAGACGGATATTTTTCTTCCCATTCCACTTCAGTCAGATACTGCAAGAAGGTGTTCAGCCCTTCGTCCATCCATGTCCACTGTCGTTCGTCACTGTTCACAATCATCGGGAAGTAGTTATGGCCCACTTCGTGAATGATGACTGAAATCAGAGAATACTTTGTGCGAGCAGAATAGGTGCCATCTTCTTCTGGTCGAGGACCATTGAAGCAGATCATTGGATATTCCATGCCATAAACAGGACCGTTGACAGAAATGGCAACCGGGTACGGGTAGTCAAAGGTGTATTTTGAATACACGTTCAATGTGTGAACGATGGAATGAGTCGAGTATTTGCTCCACAGTGGTTCTGCTTCATTGGGGTAGTAAGACATGGCCATGGTCTTGTTACCATTGACACTGTGTCCGATGGCATCCCAGATGAACTTGCGAGAACTGGCAAACGCGAAGTCTCGAACGTTACGAGCTTTAAAGATCCAAGTTTTGACTTCGTCAGATCCTTCTTCTTCGTTCTTCTTGGCTTCTTCTGGAGTCACGACGAAAACAGGGTTCTTGGCAGATTCTGCTTCGACAAGACGTTCTTTTTGTGCTTTGGTCAACACGTCGTCTGGGTTAATCAGTTCTCCTGTTGATGCCACAATGTGATCCGCAGGAGCCGTGATGGCGACTGTGTAGTCTCCAAATTCCAGAGTGAATTCACCCGACCCTAAAAACTCTTTGTGCTGCCAACCTGTCGTGTCGGAATAAGCACACAGTCGAGGAAACCATTGAGCAATTTCGTAGATGTTGTTGCCATCTTTTTCGAAGTGTTCGAAACCGCCTCGAGAACGAATCAAGTCGGCATCAACAATGTTGTAACTCCAAGACACTCGAAAGCCCAAGCTTTGCCCTGTTGCCAATGGGGTTGGCAAATCGATTCTCATGCTGGTGCCGGTGATGAAATGCTTGAGCTTCTTTTTGGAAGCCGCGTCGCTGACATCATCGATCTTGTAGCCACCGGGAAAAGTACGAGCTGTCGTTAGCTTTTCCAGCGTGCTAAAGGTCATCTTTTCGCCGATGCCCGACGTAGTTTGATGACGATTGTCGTTTGAATTGGGGTTGAACCGATTCTGGTCTAACTGCAGCCACAGATACTTGAGCGTGTCAGGAGAATTGTTGGTGTAAGTAATGACTTCTGAACCAGTCAGACTATTCTTCTTTTCGTCGAGCGACACTTTGATATCGTAATCGACTTTTTGCTGCCAGTAGGCGTGGCCAGGGGCTCCCGATGCATTGCGGTAGGCGTTCGGAGTCGGCAAGACTTCCTCAAGCTGCCGGAACTTGTCTGGCTGGTTGTATTTGTTGTTCACCACTTGCCCAGAAGCCGAAGCGGAAATCAGCCCGCAACAAATGAGAAGTGGGATACCAGAATAAACAGAAATCTTCATCGTGACAGAAGCCTTCGGTGAACAAAAAGAACCGATCTTTGGATTGCTGCGTATTGCCCGCAACCTCGCCAGTATGCGAATGTACCTGCTCTGGATACGTCCGCAATCACGAACGCAGCAAAGTCAGGCACTTTAGGCAATTCTCAATCCTGCGTGCATGA
>CAYTUE010000076.1:9251-13906 GCA_964441085.1 uncultured Planctomycetaceae bacterium | reverse complement strand
CACTGTCATGTTAACCATGCACTGTCAGGTCGGATGGCTGATGCAGGCCATGCTTTGATGGCAGTGAAACCAAAGCGAAAAACGGCTTTATTGAAACGACTCTTATTGAAACGGTCTTGGCAAGACGTCTCTCAGCTACTCAACGATTCGTGCAGGCTTTGGCACAGACTTCACGCTCAAGTCTTTGCCTTGGAATGCTGGGTAGTTCACTGGGTAGCGGATTGCTCGAAACAACGTCCCTCCATCTTCCAACGGAATCGTGTTCGGAATTCTTAACGCGTCTTGTTCTTCCTGACTGCGATCAATCATGGCGGGGGGACGAACGCCCGTTTTTTTATTGGGAGGAGCAATAAAACGAGGAGGATTGCGGTACTGCCAAACCACTCGTCCCTGCTTTGTAACCTCAACCAGCGTCCATTGAGTTCCACTACAAATCAATGTGTTGCCATTCGGTAACCGTTGAGCGCCAGAAATACGAGGCGAAAACAGTTCTTCAGGATCTTCATACGTCCAAACAAGTTCTGTTGGACCATAAGGTCGTCCTTTGGCTCGACGATAAGTGCCATCCTGATTCTGGTCTGGTGTGAATTCGTCAACGGTAGAATACGCTTCTTCGGTGTTGGCCAGTCCGTTGTTGAAGATTAAAAAATTTCCGGCTCCCGGCAGCCCCTTGGGAATCCATTGAGCATCATGTTGATTCCAGCACATCCGATCTGAAATGCTTCCCAGCTGATACATTTCTGGATTGCCCCAGCGATACAACAGGTCGCCTCCCTTGCCATAGCGACCACCCGCATGCCCTGCGGCTTCCTCCGTTGTTGTGCTGTGATCGATTACCCAGACTTCACTGAACGTTCGAGAGCTGACAAGAATCTGGTCGAGTTCGGCGTTGTAGTCGATCGAATTCATGTGAATCCAATCGGCGACCGGGCGCAACATTGAATTGATATTCACCAGTTCTGGGTGTTGGCCGGGGGCTCCGTAATTTTCAGCCGCTTTGTTGTCGCTCTGAATCACATGATCCAGAAGACTCCACTGCCAAACCACCTCAGCTTTGGTTTTCCCCACTGGTTTTAATTCATAAATGGCTTCAAACCACAACACGTTGCCCCGCAATTTCCTGGGATCTCGCCCCGCCTCTTCGGCGATACTTCGGTCGTAGCTTTCCCAAACGATACACAGCACATTTCCATTGGGTAAAGGTTCGATATCGTGGTGAGACATTCGGTATTTTGAGCTGGCGTTGTAGTCCCACAGCAGATTGCCGTCCCAGTCATACTTTTGAATCCGCCCGCCACTGCCAGCTCGCTCAGGAAATTGAAACGACGATTCCGACTTTCCCGCTCGCCATAACGTACCGTCTTCCATCAAGTAAGCGGTTTGCCCCACCTTGCGGTCGGTATCCCACCAGTGAACCACTTCGCCTTCCAAGTTAATCAAAAAGGTTCTCAGCGAACTGAGTGGTGACAGCAAGGTGTAGCCGGGAAACGCTTCTGGTGACGTTTTCAGGACTCCAAATTTTTCTGTGGCGACACCATTGCTCGCTTCTGGTGTCTCTTGACGACTCGCAGATGCATGGGAATCAGGCGAGCTTGTCGCTTCTTGAGCCAACGTGTGTGGCCCCGCCGTAAAAACGTGACCGGCCATAATCCAGCCAAGAACAAGCCGAAACGGAATAAAGTGTCGTGACATGCGGCGACCCACAATGTTGAAAGACGTATCAAAGTGACTCCAACAGCATACGAAGAATTGCTGATACCGTCAGCACATCAACCGTCACTTTGTCTGAAAAGGTAACCAGGGCAGTGACTCATTATGTGGACTTTACGCACGAAAAACCCAGAGAAACGAAAGTCTCAAATGACCAACAGACTGGCAGCCCCGCGTTTTCTGGCTCTTGTGTTGCAAATCTCTTGGACTGTTTAGAATAACTGATTGGCACACATGAATAGGCCACGCCAAACCAATTAACTTCTGCTTCTGCTTCTCATTCACTCAACTTGAGAGCCCTGATGAAATCTGTTTTGCGTGAAGTTGACCTATACCCCGACCGAAAACTCGGCCGGGGTTGGGGCAGTGGATTCCTCGGACTGTTCCTGTTCACGATGCAACACTGTTCATGATCGCACACTGTTCATGATGCAATAGTGGTGACTACCATTCACTGCTTATGACCTACTCCCAAGCTCACCCAATTATCAATGACAGCTTCCATGTTCCGATTGACTCACCAAATTCTCATCTTCAGCGCTGTGGCGGCAATGGCTACGGCTTATTCAGACCAGACGGTCGCTCAATCAGACACTTCAAAAGCTGTTACAGACGGTGTGGATTGGAAAAGCTTTCTGCAGTCGCATGACCTCGTCTGGAAGCGGTTGCCTAAGAACTGGAAGGAAAGTCCGTTTCTAGGAAACGGCGAACAAGGGACCATGGGCTATCAGGCGGATCGCCGCACATTCCGCTGGGATATTGGGTGTTCAGCTGCTCATGACCATCGACCGTTCGCACAAGACGATCTGAAAGAAAAGAACGTCGTGGTCTTGAATCGCGGTCGGCATTTCATTGGTCACCTCAACGTCAAGCTGCCGCAAAATGTGACTCGCGGAACGGCTCGATTAGTCCTCTATGATGCTGAAGCCACGGGAACACTCGCTGCTGCCAACGGAAAGGTACGTTGGACGTCTCTGGTGCACGCCCATGAACCGGTCATGTATTTCGAACTGAACGCGTCTGGAAACCTTGCGGAAGCAACCTTTGAATATGTCCCAGAAGCTGCCCAGAATCCTCGCGCCATTCGTGCAAAGACTCCCCGTCACCCAGCCAACCCCCAAGCCGTTGTTAAACAACTCGAAGATGGAGTTCAAACAGCCGTGCATAACCTGCATGCGGGAGGTCAAACAGCTGTTGCGTGGCTTGAAAAAGAAACCACAGGTCAACGACAATTGTGGTTAAGCGTTCAACACAGTTTTCCCAGTAAGAATGCGGTCTCAAAAGCGATCGCAGCTGTCAGAAAGGCGGCGGCAACAAATCATGATCAATGGGTGGCAAGTCATCGCGAATGGTGGCACCGCTATTACCCTGAAAGCTTTCTTTCGACTGGTGATCCCTACTGGGACAGCTTCTATTGGATTCAACAGTACAAGCTTGCCTGTGCCACGCGAGACAAAGGCTGGATCATCGATAACCAAGGGCCTTGGTTGCAGCCAACCGCTTGGAATGCACTCTGGTGGAACCTGAATGTCCAGCTTTCACATAGCGGATTTGCCACGTCCAATCGGCGAGAACTCGGCACAGCATTAAGTCACCGACTGGATGTGTGTCGAGACAACTTGGTACGGAACGTCGCGAAGCCTTTTCGAAGCGACTCGTCAGCAATTGGACGAACAACATCGAACTGGGATTTATTAGGATACGCGGGACAACCGGGAACTGGGCGACCGCCAATGGATCCTCAAATTGGTCGAGAATGCGGAAATCTTCTGTGGGCGTTACACAATGTGGATTTGGAATATCGCTATTGGAATGACGCTGACGTACGAGACAGAATTCTGTACCCGTTACTTGTGCGAGCCGTCAATTACTACCGCCATTTTCTGGTCGAAAAAGCAGACGGTCGTTTGCACTTGCCTGAAACCTATAGCCCGGAATACCGCCGTGCTGCCGATTGCACATATGACTTAGATCTCTTGCGTTGGGGGGTTGGTCGTCTGCTTGAACTCGCAAATGAAAAAGGCCTCACGAAAAAACAACAGCCCCTGATCGTTCAATGGAAAGCGATTCAGGAAAACTTGGTTGCCGTTCAGGTGAATGAAACAGGACGCATGATCGGAAAGAACGTTGCGTTAACAGGCGGACACCGACACTGGTCTCACCTATTGGCGATCTACCCGCTCCGGACATTGACTCCCGAATCAACGGCGAACCGCCAATTGATTCAACGCAGCCTAGATCACTGGCATAGCTTTAAGCGTGGGGGAGCTGGATATTCGAAGACAGGAGGCAGTTGCATTGCAGCGTTACTGGGTGACGGCGACCGGGCGCTCACCTTGCTCAATGGCTTGAAAGGCTTCCTGCAGAAGAACACGTTTTATACGGAACTCAGCACCCTGCCTGTGATCGAAACCCCCTTGCACGGCGCGACAGCAATGCAGGAGATGTTGCTGCAAAGCTGGGGTGGTCGATTGCGAGTTTTCCCCGCTGTTCCAGCGTCTTGGCCAGACGTTCAATTTCATCAACTTCGAGGCGAAGGAGCGTACCTCGTGAGCGCTCGCCGAGAACAGGGGGCCACGCAATGGGTTTCCGTTCAGGCTGATTCGAAAGGCCAGCAAAAAGGTGCTGCGCAACGCAGTGTTGAAGTTCACCCACAAATCAAGAATGCTCAATGGGCCGCTTCGGCTGGCGCCAACGTCACAGCTCAAGGCAGAGGTGTGTTCACGGTTCAACTGTCACGTGGAGCAAACGTCTTGTTCTGGCCAGCAGGTCAAGCTCAGCCAAAGCCAACCGTGACCTCCGTACCCCCGCGAGGAAAACCACACCGGTTCGGACTGAACGAGTAACCAACAACGCAAGCCAGCACAGCCACAAAATCGGGTTTGATCCCCAAAGCCACGGGTTGGCACCCGTGGCTACAACATGCCGTCCCTTCGGGACTAACG
>CAYTUE010000076.1:0-9151 GCA_964441085.1 uncultured Planctomycetaceae bacterium | reverse complement strand
GTCGGAACCGAAGAGGTGGAAGACATTACGCGTTGGCTCGCGCTTCAAACCATTTTGCGGTTTCGCCCAATCCGTCTTCGATGCCAACGACTGGTCCTAGCATTTCAACTAAGGGGTCGACATTGAGCAGCGAACGTTCGATATCGCCGGGGCGTTTCACGTTAGGAGTCACTTCGATCTGACGTCCGAGTTTGTCTTGAAGAACTTCGGCCAGTTGTTGAGTGGTTGTTTCTTCTCCGGTGCCGACATTCAGAATGGGGACGTTGATTTTTCCTTCCAAGGCAGCCACGTTGGCTCCCGCTACGTCTTTGATAAACACGTAGTCGCGAATGCAACCCGCATCGCCTGATTCCTTCATGGCGTTAACAGCGATGGATTCTCCGGCCAAGATTCGGTTGCAGAAAATCGCGACCACACCGGCTTCACCGTGAGGGTCTTGGCGAGGGCCATACACATTTGCGTATCTCAATACGGTGTAGTTTAAACCGTGTTCGATGCGGAAGCATTCCAAGTATTTTTCGACGGAAAATTTGCTGCAGGCATAAGGGCTGATGGGCACCGGGCTAAATTCGACTCCCGCTTTTTCGCCCACGGGCACTTCACCGTAGATGGCTCCCCCGGTACTGGCGAAAACAACGTGTTGCACTTTTTGTTCAACACAAGCCGACAGGATATTCAACGATCCAATGACGTTGACTTCGGCGTCCATTTGAGGCTCTCGAACACTCACGGCGACACTCGCCTGAGCCGCCTGATGGCTCACATGAGTCGGTTGAAATTCGGCGAATGCTTTCTGGACAGCTTCTTTGTCTCGAATGTCGATTTCGTAAAACGTTGCTTTTTCCGATACGTTTTCACGTCGCCCTGAAACCAAGTTATCAACGACGGCAACTTCCCAGCCTTTTGCCAAAGCTTGATCGGCGATATGACTTCCAATAAATCCGGCTCCACCGGTAACCAACAGCTTCATAGCGATTCAACTTAATTGATAAGATTTGGACTGAGTAAGATTGGAACAAAAATGAGATGAGCTTCGAGACGGCAAGCGATGGAATGCTGTCTTGATAAAGCGAAATGAGGTTAACGAAGGTTTGACGGGCAAACAGCTTTGTTTTCTGTCGAAAGCGGCCAAATTCCAGCGAGATCTCACCGTAACCTGTGTCAACCCACTTTCGGCATGGGCCAAGGGTATCCTGTTTCAGGTTGTCAGGCGGAAAACACTGCAAAAAAGACTGCTATTCCGCCGAATTTCGTTTGGGTTGGAAGGTCTATTCCGAGTGAATTATGGTTCGAGAGCGAGAATTCAGCCGGCTGGGATGAGAATTCTGAACAAGATCTCGATTGAACCAATCCCAGATCCCGATATACTCCCGCCGTCCGAGACGTGAACTGTTTGTTTGTCGCGTCCTTTTTTACCCCTTGTTTTTGGCGTTTTAGGGCTTTGGCTGTCGTTGTGGCATCCAATTATCCCCGCCGTAAACGTAGCTGCTCGCCTGAGCGAGTAAGAGAGAAAATCTATGTCGATTTCGCCTGAAATGAAAGCGAAACTACGCAGTGAGTACGGTTCTGGAGACAACGATACAGGTTCTCCACCGATTCAAATTGCCTGCCTGACCTTTCAAATTAATGTTCTGACGGAACATCTTCGAAGCAACCCCAAAGATCACTCGTCACGACGAGGTCTTTTGCGAATGGTTAGCCGTCGCCGTCGCCTTTTGGATTACCTGAAGGCCAACCAGCCCGGAAAATATGTCGAGCTGTTGGGACGTTTGAATATCCGAAAGTAATGAATCAAGAGCTTAAGGCCGTGAATTTTTTCACGGCCTTAAGTTTTATGTGTGCCGATTTGAAGCCCATTTTTTTGTGGTCATTTTCATCGGTAAAGTAAGCAGCGAACTGTCTTTGCTGCTGTTGTCGGGAATCGAAGTGAGTTTGCTTCGATGTCTGTTGGTGCTGGCAAATGGGTTTGTCAGTGGATGTTTGAAAAACGTTTTTGTGTTTGAGATTGCAGCCGAGGGTTCGTCGCGGATTGCCGCCACCTGAGGTGACTTTGACTGTTCAAGATTTGCAGGTGTGTTGGCTGACGAGTACGGAATTTTAAGACGTGCTTTTCTGAAATCGAGCGTAAGACTGCTTAACAAAAGAGACTGGTTCTGCTGTAGGAAGATGCAGAACAGTGATTTTAAGCAAACGTTGGGTTAAAAAATGCAAAGGTTCGAATCTTTGCAACTTGCTGTTTTGATGTTGTATAAGTTGCTTAAGTGATGTTGGTTCGTTGTTGGATACCACGGTTGTCATCCTAATTTTCCGGTATACCCGGGAGAGGATTGATCGTGAAGAAAATCACTGTTGATTGTGAATTTGGTGGTCGTACGCTTTCGTTGACTTCCGGAGAAATGGCAAAACAGGCCGACGGTGCTGTTTTGATTCAATATGGCGAAACCAGCGTTTTCGTCGCCGCATGTTCTAGCCAGGCTCGACCAGGCATCGACTTTTTCCCTCTGACAGTTGACTACCGTGAACGCCTGGCAGCGTCCGGAAAATTCGCTGGCGGCTATCAGAAACGCGAAGGTCGTCCAACGACCAAAGAAATCTTGACTTGCCGCCTAACAGACCGTCCCTTGCGACCTCTGTTCCCGAAGGGCTTCAAAGATGAAGTTCAGGTAATGAGCAACGTGATGTCTTGCGATCTGGAAAACAATCCAGACGTACTCAGCATCACAGGTGCCAGTGCGGCATTGCGACTCTCGGCTTTGCCATTCATGGGGCCAATCGCAGCTGTTCGTTTGGGCATGATCGATGGCGAACTGGTTCTGATGCCAACCGTGCAGCAGATGGAAGAAAGCACTCTGGACCTAATCGTTGCTGGTTCAGACAAATCGATTCTGATGATCGAAGGTTTCGCGAACCAACTTCCTGAACAGGAAATGGGCGACGCCATCATGTACTGCCATAAGTTCATCAAGCAGTTGTGCAAACTGCAAGAAGAACTGGCTGACAAAATGGGCATCAGCAAACCTGTCATTCCAGAAATCGCCGAAAACCCATTCGACGCCAAATTGGCTGGTCAAATTGACGCATTCAAGAAGGCGAAAGCCACGACTGAAAAGTCTGCTCGAAGCGACGCAATGCGGGCACTGAAGACTCAGTTGATGGACAAGTACTTCCCAGACGACGCCGAAGAAACGTCAGATGGATTAACTCGAAGCCAGTTCAATGCGGCCTGCTACAAATTGGAAGCCGCCGCCGTGCGAGCCATGATTTTAGATGGCAAGCGAATGGATGGTCGTGCTCCTAAAGATCTGCGAAGCGTGTTCTGCAGCGTCGACCGATTGCCTCGCGTTCACGGTTCTGCCTTGTTCACTCGTGGTGAAACTCAGTCATTGGCGACCATCACTTTGGGTACTCCTCGTGACAAGCAGCGTAACGACGGCTTGTTCGGTGAATTTAGTGATCGCTTTATGCTTCACTACTACTTCCCTTCGTTTTCTGTCGGAGAATGTCGTCCGATTCGAGGACCAGGACGTCGCGAAATTGGTCACGGCTGTTTGGCCGAACGATCTGTTGCGGCTGTGATTCCTTCGGAAGAAAAGTTCCCGTATACGATTCGTATCATCAGTGACATCCTTGAATCAAACGGCAGCAGTAGCATGGCTTCTGTTTGTAGTGCGACTTTAGGACTGATGGACGCTGGTGTACCAATTCAACAACCTGTGGCTGGTGTTTCCATCGGTTTGGTTGATGAAGGCGACGACTGGACTTTGCTGACCGACATCATGGGCGACGAAGATCACTTCGGCGACATGGACTTCAAAATTGCTGGAACAGGCCGTGGAGTCACGGGCATTCAGCTCGACCTGAAGAACGAAGGGATCAGCGAAGAGATCATTCGAGCCACCTTGGCTCAGGGTCTTGATGCTCGCAAAAAGCTGCTGAAGGAAATGCTGACTTCAATCCGCCGTCCTCGTACGGAAGTTGCCGAGTCTGCTCCTCGTTTAATCCAAACATCAATCAACCCAGAAAAAATTGGTTTGGTGATTGGACCTGGTGGAAAAACGATTCGTGCCATTCAAGAAGAAGCGAACGTAACCATCGACATCGCAGAAGATGGAACCGTCACCATCAGCGGTGAAAATGGACCATGTGCCGAAGCTGGTTTGGCTCGTATCGAAGCTTTGACTGAAGAAATTCAGCCAGGTCGAGTCTACACAGGGAAAGTCACTTCCATCAAAGACTTTGGTGCCTTCATCGAAATTGCTCCTGGCAAAGACGGACTGTGCCACATCAGTGAACTGTCTGACGGCTTCGTCAAGAACGTCAATGAAGTGTGCAAAGTTGGCGATGTCATGGAAGTAAAAGTCATTGCGGTTGACGATCAGAACCGCGTTAAGCTGTCTCGCAAAGCCGTTTTGGCCGAGCAAGCTGGCGACGCCGATGGTGACGATGTCGAAGATGAAGACGTGTCTTTCGATGACGAAGACTAGTTGGTAAACAGGTTGAAGGCAGTTTGATTCAACCTGACAATTCGAGACAGGGCTTCGGCAGTACCCATACTGCCGAAGCCCTTTTGCATTCATGCTGCGGCGTTGGAAGCTGGTTCGACGCCACAGAATCTGCTCTCGAACAGTTCGCTGCCGTCTTGGGGAATTTTCACTGACGTCATCGAATGCTTATGATTTGTCACCGGGCAATTCGCCGAAGGTCTGAAAGAGCATGTCGCTGGTGATCAGCGATATACGAAGTGGCTTATTTGAAAAGAAAATCGGGCGATGGCAGCAGATTCAAAATCAACAGAAAGCGATCGACTCAGAGCCCAGAATACTGAACTGGCCACGTTAGCTGGCGGGTTGGCTCATGAAATTCGAAATCCGCTCTCGACGATTCTGATGAATTTGGAACTGTTGGCAGAAGACGTGGGCGAAATTGAATCGTCGACAGCTCATCGTTTGCTAAAGCGAGTGAATCGAGTCCAAGCAGAATGCGGAAACTTAGAAACGATTTTGAATGAGTTTTTGCAGTTTGCACGAGCTGGCGAACCAATTCTGGAAGAGGTGAATTTGAATTCGCTGGTCCAAGATTTTCTGAAGTTCGTGGAGGCTCAAGCCTTAGAATCGGCTGTCGAATTGCGGCCTCATTTAGACGCCGACTTGCCCAACGTGAAAGCCGATCAGGCGTTACTCAGACAGGTTCTGGCAAATCTGGCTCGCAATGCCTTTCAAGCGATGCCCAAAGGAGGAACCTTGGAATTTCTCACCAGCGTGGCAAAAGACGAAATTCTGCTGCAGGTGATTGATTCTGGGGACGGTATGAGCGAAAAAACTGTCTCAAAAATGTTTCAGGCGTTCTTTTCTACTCGTTCCGATGGCAGTGGTTTGGGATTGCCGACCGTACGACGTATCATCGACGCTCATGGCGGACGGATTTCATGTGAAAGTGAACTCGGCCAAGGAACGCGTTTCACGATTCATCTGCCATTTCCGGTTTCGGATCCCACAGCCTAATTTTGTTTGACTTCACTTTCGATTTCGTGCGATAAAATCGGTTATCCTCGCCTTCGACTGTGTCATTCTTCCTCGCGAGTTCATTCGTAAGACATGTCGATTTCCAGCAAAGATCAACCAGATCTCTCATCGATTCCGGTCAAGGTATTGGTCGTCGATGATGATGAAGGCCATGCTCAGGCAGTGGCCGAAAGTTTGGAACGAATCAATTGCGACTGCAAGGTCGCAACATCAGGCAAAGCCGGCGCAAAAATGGTGTCTCAAGATTCTTGGGACGTGGTCGTGACCGACTTACAGATGGACGAAATCAACGGTCTAGAAATTCTACGCCAAACGAAAGAAGAGCTACCAGACGCCGAAGTGATTGTGCTGACCGGGCACGGTTCCATCACATCGGCAGTCAGCGCCATGCAGCATGGAGCCTACACGTATCTGACCAAGCCTTTGGATATCACCGAACTGCGGTCTGCCGTCGAAAAAGCGTCCGCTCGCTTAAGGCTACTGCGGCGTAACGCCGAACTTCGCCGAAGCTTGGAAGAACGCTTCGGTTTTGAAGGAGTCATCGGCAACAGTACTCAGATGCACCGCATCATTGAAACGCTGAAGAATGTGTCACCGACGGACAGTACCATTTTGGTGCATGGCGAAAATGGCACAGGAAAAGAACTTGTTGCAAAAGCCATTCACCATAACAGTCCCAGAAAAAACAAACCGTTTGTTCCGTTAAACATTTCCGCGTTGCCAGATAGCATTCTGGAAAGCGAATTGTTCGGGCATGAAGCAGGAGCATTCACTGGAGCGGCTGGAAAACGAATCGGAAAATTCGAACACGCCAATGGCGGCACGCTGTTTCTTGACGAAGTTGGCGAAATGCCAATGGATACTCAGGTGAAGCTTCTGCGCGTGCTCGAAGAGCGTCGAATTACTCGCTTGGGCGCCAACGACGAGCTCGACATTAACGTCCGCCTTGTTGCAGCAACCAATGCCAACCTAAAAGAAATGGTGGCCAACGGAAGCTTTCGAGAAGACTTGTACTATCGACTGAATGTCGTGAGCATCGAACTGCCTCCTTTACGAGAGCGGCCAGGCGACATTCCTTTACTCATGGATCACTTCCTGAAGGACCTGTCAAAGCGAATTGGTCGTAATGTGGAAGGGTTCAGCCGAACGGCTCGTAAAGCCATGCTCAGTTACCAGTGGCCAGGCAACATTCGCCAGCTGCGGAATACGGTCGAAAGTATGATCGTAACAGACACCGATGGGCTGTTAGACGTGGACGGCTTGCCTTCTGAAATTGCTCCCTTGGTTCAAGAAGATGATTCGGCCTACGACGGTGAAGCAGCCAGCGGGGCCGATTCATTGATCGGACGCCCCATGTCTGAAGTCGAAAAGTTCTATATTCAGCGAGCCTTAGAACTCACCGATGGCAATCGAGAAGAAACGGCTCGTTTGCTGGGAATTGGTGCCAGAACGCTGTATCGCAAGATCAACGAATACGGCCTGAGAAAATAGCGAATGCTGCCAAGGCTTGTTTTGAGTCAAATCCTGAAACTGCAAGAGCGTTCTGGTTTCAGGCCGATGAGGCACTGGGGTGTTCGCTGATCATTTTGAGGATTTCCGTTGTTCGATCGTTCACGTTTGACGTATGTGGCAAGAGAACTTTCGCATCAAGAGCGGGCCTGCTAGCGAGACTGCTGACGAACGCCTAAACTTCGTCTTGATTCACTGCTCACGTTAAGCAACACAGGGTGCGGAAACGCCTATTTGTCGTTCAACTGTCCGGATCGGAAAATTCATGGATTCTGATGTCGATTCCAGCCAAACATACGACGCCATCGCCAACGCGGTGTCTCGCTTGTTTCTGGGTTTGCAGACTCTGCAGTCAAACGCCGCCTTCTTGCAGCCCACGGCCTTGGAAGGGCAGGAATGGTTTGAATTGCTGCGTCAAAAACTTGTGCCTCAACTGGGAGCCGATCCGTGGTTAGTCGCGGCTGTGGTGGGCGGCACCAATATTGGCAAAAGCGTCACGTTTAACCACTTGGCGGGACTGAAAGCCAGTAGCACCAGTCCGATGGCGTCTGGAACAAAGCATCCCGTGTGTTTGGTTCCCGACGGCTTTACCAATCGCCACGACCTACAGTCCATCTTTCCAGACTTTCAACTACACGAATGGACGGATGCCGAATCTGCCTTGGCAGAAACCGATCAACATGATCTTTTTTGGCGCCCTGCGCCGGAACTGCCGTCAACACTGTTGGTTCTCGACACGCCAGACATCGACAGCGCAGCTCGTATCAATTGGGTGCGAGCCGATTCCGTGCGCCGCAGTGCGGATGTCTTGATTGCTGTGCTGACACAGCAAAAATACAACGACGCGATTGTGCGTGAATTTTTTCGCAAGGCGAGTTCCGAAGGCAAGTCGGTCATGATTGTCTTTAACCAGTGTCTGCTGCCAGAAGACGAACAGTATTGGCCCAAGTGGGTCGGCACGTTCTGCGAAGAAACGGGAATCAGTCCCGATGCTGTGTACCTTGTTCCGAACGATCGACAGGCGGCAGAAGAACTTCGACTTCCTTTCTACGAACGTCCTTGGCCCGTGGCGGAAAGCTGGAATTCCACCGATGCCGAGGCCTACAAACAGCCTCGCAACTTAAAGCAAGATCTGTCTTCTTTGAAATTTCGTGAGATCCGCTTGCGAACTTTACGAGGATCGCTGCAGCGAGTTTTACAGGAAGACGATGGGGCCGCCACTTGGTTGAAATCTTTGAAACTTTCTAGCAAAGAATTAACGGAATCGTTCGAACAACTGTCTCAGGAAACCGTGCTACGAATTCGCGACTGGCCTTCGGCTCCTAACAGTTTGTTTGTTGATGAAATTCGAAGCTGGTGGAAGGTTCGGCAGCACGGATGGGCAAAGAAAATCAATGGAGTCTACGACACCATCAATGCAGGAGTGCTGTGGCCCTTTAAAGCGGCTCGCAATGCCATTCAAGGAGAACCTGTTCCGGCAATTGTGAAGTATCAAGAATCCGAATGGCAGGCGATTTTAACGACGGTCGAAGAACTTTTTGAAAAGCTGCATTGGATGGCAGACAACGGCAACCGCATGGTGCGGCCCAAGGTTCACACCATTCTGGAAACCTGCAAGCTGAGTGACTTACTTTTAGTTCTCCAGAACAAACACAGAGAAATCGATTTCGAACATGAACTCAAAGATGCCGTCAACCATCAGTTGGAAACTTTCAGTGTCGATAGTCCAGAACTTTTCAAAATGTATCGCCAGTTGAACAACGTCACTGCCGTTGTTCGCCCGGTGGCCAGCGTTGTTTTATTCAGCTTTGGAATGGGGCCTGCTAGCGAAGCCGTGGCTCCCATGGTTGCCAATACGGCTGCCAACATGGTGGTGCATGTGGCAACAGACGTTGCTGGAGGAACTGCAGCCGTGGTTGCTGGCGACACGGCCTTATCAACCGCAGCGGGCAAAAGTGCGGGCAGCTTAGAAGCGTTGTTTTATGGCTTGCAAAGCGAATTCACGGAACGTCGAGTCGCATGGTTAACAGATTTAATCCACAACGAACTGTTGGGCTCACTTTTGAAAGATATGCAAGCGGCGGCTGATCTCCCAACAAGCGAAGACTACCTTACTGTAA
>CAYTUE010000075.1:14768-19755 GCA_964441085.1 uncultured Planctomycetaceae bacterium | reverse complement strand
GCCCTAATGATCGAGCATGGATGCTCAGTTGGCTCAAAAATCGCTTTTCCACAGATCTTGCCATCGATCTGGGAACCTCTTCGACACGTATCGGTCGTCCGGCAGACGGAATCTGCCTTGACGAACCGTCTGTGGTTGCCGTTGGGCGCGATCAAGTTTCCGTCGCGGGAAAAGGGTCTGCCGTCGGTCAACTGGCCCATCAAATGCTTGGACGAACGCCAGAAGGAATTCGAGCAGTCCGCCCGATCAGTCATGGAGTCATCAGTGACTTCGAACTGACAGAAGCCATGTTGAGATTCTTTCTGCAAAAGGCCACCGGGCAACGCTTTGGACTCCGCCCAAGAGTCGTCATTGCCATTCCAGGTTCCATCACGGCGGTCGAAAAACGAGCTGTCTTAAATAGCGCGGAACGAGCGGGAGCCGGACAACTTTGGATGATCGAAAAGGCTCGAGCAGCCGCCATCGGCTGTGGCCTTCCCGTATCTGAACCAGTCGCCAGTATGATTTGCGATATCGGAGGTGGCACAACAGAAGTCGCCGTCATGAGCCTCGGAGATATCGTCGCCAGCCAGTCGATCCGTACCGCAGGTGATGCAATGGATGATGCCATCGTTAAGTACCTGAGACGTCGATACAGTCTCAAGATTGGACTTCAATCAGCAGAAAACCTGAAGAAAAATATCGGCAGCGCCGCACTTCTCGACCACGAACAAAATCACGAAATCAGCGGACTCGATACCGCCAGTGGCATTCCTCGAAAAGCAATGGTCACCAGCGAAGAAATTCGAGAAGCCTTAGCCGATCCTCTACGAGATATCATCGACAGCATTCGCAGCACCATCGAACAATGCCAGCCGGAACTCATTGCTGATCTCGCCGATACTGGTTTAGTACTCACCGGTGGTGGGGCCATGCTGCGAGGAATCGATCGATGCTTAAATCATGCCCTTGGAATTCCTGTACGAATTGGCGACCAACCTCGCAATGCGGTCACCCGAGGAGCACTTGTTTGCCTTGATCACTTGGAACACTGGCAAGATCGTTTGGAGAAAGCGTAATTGAATGAAACGCACAACAAACAAACTTCCTTGGCTGGCCTGCTTCATCCTCTGCACCCTCGCCATCGTTGCTGGCCAAATGAACGAAGCGGGCAAACTGACTTCCGTGCAAATGACTCTGCACAACATCGTTACTCCGGGGCGCATGCTGGCCGCCGCCATTGGCAATCCGCAACCAACCCAGACTCAACCATCATTGGCTCAAACAGACCTCACCGAACTTCAAAACCAACTGCTCACCAACGAACTTCAGCGGCGGCAGCTTTTAATCAAAAATGCTCGACTCAAGCAACAGCTATTGCAAGCAAATCGATTGCCTTCGCAGGCAGAACAACTGGAACAGTCTCTGTTAAAGTTTGATGTGGTGCCCGCCCAAATTGTATCGCAAAAGGGAACCCCCGAAGTCCTTCAAGCTGCTTTGATTGATGCCGGTAAATCCGCAGGATTGCGACCCTCTCAACTGGTCATTAATAACAGCAGTCCACTGCTAGATCGAGGAATTGATCTGCAAATTCAGCCCGGACAACCGGTCGTCACCGGCTCCGTCATCGTCGGACGTATCCGAAAAACGGCAGCATGGGTCAGCAGCCTGCAACTTGTGACCGACGAAGACTTTTCTGCGGCAGTGGAGATCATCCGAGATTCCGAATTCACCACAGAATTTCCAACAACCGGACTCTTGCGAGGATCAGGCGACCGCTTATGCCACATTTATTCTGTGGCCGACACAGCCGCAGTCTCAGTAGGAGACGACGTGTTTTCAGCCAACTTAAACGGACTCAATGGTCCTCGATTGTACTTTGGCAAAGTGACTGAAGCGAACTTTTCAGCAGGAGGCGAATGGGAAATCCAAGTCACTCCAGCCATCAATGGCAGGCTCATTCACAACGTTTCCGTCATTCGCTCGCAACTTAATCCATCACGCACCAACAACACGATACACAAAACATCATCAAATCAACAAAGGCCGCAATCATGAAAGGACTCATCATTCAAGCCGCCTTGCTGTGGCTGGCAATCGTTGCCGAACAATCAAGAATGGATTTGCTGCCGTCCTACAGCTTGTTGCTGCCATGCTGCTGCCTGTGCCTTGCGACAAAGAAATCGACAGCAAGCCTCGTCGTCGTTGGTTTCGCTTTACTGATCCAAGACCTACTGCGGATGGAATCGATCCCCGTTGTCACTGTTGGGCTTCTGGTTCTTGGCACCTTTGTGGCGACACGGTCAGAACCAGATCCCATGTCTCGTCGACATCATTTAAAAACTCATCGCTTGATGTCAAACGGGTTCCTACTCCCCACATTGCTTTTCACCAGCGGAACCTTGATCCATTTTGGATACCAAACTTGGCAATACTCAGTCACCGTACCACAACTTCAGGCCTATCTGATTGTTGCTACTCCCGTGTTTCTGGTGGCCTTGGCCATTCTGCGAATCAGCCGAGAATTTGGTTTCCGCTACTCAATCAGCTAGAATCTGTGAAACACTGGCGTTGAAATTCGCCAACGCTAGCGTTGAAATTCACCGTAGCCAAAGTCATCGGAATTGATAGGCTTCAGATGCGATTGGCAAATTCGCCGAGCAACCTTTCATCTCTTGTCTCACTGATCACACTGTTGGCAAAATGCAGAACAAGCCATTTCATTCTGCATTTCAGGACGACGGATTCGGGCGATCTGGATCGCTGATCGACCCGCCTGCAAACACTCGCCTTTTCCTGCTTTTCAACCTGTTTATCAGCATCTCAATCATTGTGCTGTGCCGCCTGATTTGGGTGCAAACTCAACTGCAAAATCGCTACCTCGACGCGCTATCAACAACGACAACCGAATACGAAATCATTCCCGCTCGAGACGGACGAATCCTGACAGAATCTGCGGATGTTCTTGCCACAGATGTCGATCAACACCAGCTACAAATTCACTATCGCTGGCTGCAAGATCCGGTGGATGAAGCATGGCTAAAACGGCAAGTTCGTCGCCAACTTCCAAAAGCAGAACGAAAAGACCTCAACCTTGTCCAAGAAACCAAGGACGCAATCCAACAACAGCGGCTGCAACTTTGGCGAGACATCATTGATACCACAGGCATTGCTGCAGAAACTTTTCGCGAACAGCAACTTCGCATTCAACAGCGAGTTCAACGGATTGCAAATTCTGTCAATCAACGTCGAACAGAAGCAGCCAATTCAACACCCTCAACTGATGATTCCGACGGGATCCTGATGCAATGGGCAACTGCCGTACGAGAAGCGTTGACTCAGTCTCCACGTCGCGCTTCAGAATCACGAATTGCAGTTCGAGAAGAAGAATCGTTTCACAAACTTCTCGACAACGTTCCCTTTTCAGTGGTCGCAGCGGTTGAAGAGCAACCACATCGATTCCCCGGTGTTCGAATCACAACCGAAAATCAACGAGCGTATCCTCAACCAAACATAGCTTCTCATCTTGTGGGAGCCAGACGCCGCTTCACAAATGGTCCCAATCCACAAGACGACAACGCACCAGAAGCAGCACAAAATCGCAGCAAAGCGTTATTTGGAGTCGAACAAAGCTACAACCACGTCCTTCAAGGAATTCCTGGCAGGCGGCGAATTGTTCGTAGTCGCCGCTATGAAATTATCGAATCTGTTGTTGAGCAAGAAGCCGTTTCAGGTCGAGATATCACGCTCACAATTAACCATGCGGTTCAAAAAACGGCTCAGCAACTGCTGGACGATGCCTTAAAAGGAGGGGACTCATCGAACCACACAACCAACGACCAACCCAATAACCCCACGGAAACTGCGGAACCAAAGACATTACCACTTGGAGGCTGCGTTGTGGTGCTGGAAATCCACACAGGCCGAATTGTGGCAGCAGCCAGTGCTCCATCGTTTCCTCTGTCACTCTTCACCGGAGCAACTCAACAACAATGGGATTTTGTCAATCAAGATCGACGTCATCCATTTTTGTTTCGAGCCACGCAAATGGCCATTCCGCCAGGTTCTGCCGTAAAGCCACTCACTGCCGTTGCCGCCATGGCAACCGGTCACTTAAACCCCATCCACCCTTTCCATTGCCAAGGGTACTTGGAAACACCCCATCAGCGTCGCTGTTTGATTTATCGCCTTTACGGGCAAAGCCATGGCGACGTTGTCTTAAAGGACGCTTTGGCTCAATCGTGTAACGTCTATTTCTTTGATGCCGCACGAAAGATGGGACCACAAAATCTGAGCAACTGGTTCCACAACTTCGGCCTTGGCCAACTCACAGGAATTGATATTCCGAACGAATCACCCGGTCGACTTCCACAAAGCTCGGCGTCGTCAACAGGAGCCCAGCAAAACACGGCAATGGGCATTGCGATTGGTCAAAACCGGCTTACCACAACTCCAATTCAAATGACCACAGCGATCGCCGCAATTGCCAATGGAGGCTACATGGTGACCCCTCATCTGGTCAGCGAAACAGGTGCCGCTCACTTAAACGCGGCCATTGACTCGCCTGTTCAGCAACGCAGCCGTACTCCGTTGCCTCTTCCAGACCCACGGCTTCTCGACTTTGTGCAAGAAGGCATGGAAGCAACCGTCCAGTCAGGGCGAGGCACCGCATACAAAACCGCTCGACTACCAAACATCGAGTTTGCAGGCAAAACGGGAACCGCTCAATCCGCCTCAGGAAAAAACGACCATGCTTGGTTCGTCGGCTATGCGCCCAGCGTGAAACCAAAATACGCGTTCACAGTTGTGTTGGAACACGGAGGTTCTGGTAGCAGATCCGCCGCTCCCATTGCCAAACAAATCATCCGCACCATGCAAGAAGAAAACCTGCTGGAAAGATAAACAGAATCCAAATCCCAACTTCCAGATAAGCCATTTTGAGGGAAGGTCTGTTCATCGACAGACTGCCACAAAATGATCATCGCCGCCCTCTGTCGTTAGCCTCTGT
>CAYTUE010000075.1:11845-14668 GCA_964441085.1 uncultured Planctomycetaceae bacterium | reverse complement strand
CCTCTGTCGTTAGCCTCTGTTGCCAACCTCTGCAATCGGCCTCTGCGAGGCCGAACCCGACTGAATCGCTGCATCATCGTTTAGCAACGGCCCCTCGCCTAGCAGACCGTTAAAAAGCCACCCCAGTGATCACACATTGAGTCACTTTTCCAGCAGTCTGATAGACACAACACAGAGATTCATCTGGGGATTAAAACAACGAATAGATGAACGGCGCGGCGGGTGACGCAGACAAAAATGCCAGCCCGATTAACAGCAAAGTCGTCACCAAG
The DNA here is from genome assembly GCA_964441085.1 of uncultured Planctomycetaceae bacterium. GTDB lineage: Bacteria > Planctomycetota > Planctomycetia > Planctomycetales > Planctomycetaceae > Fuerstiella. Next base: position 14,396 of record CAYTUE010000075.1, on the reverse strand, counting down.
ATCGGTGCCAGCCACCACTTTTTATTCATTCGCAAAAAATCTACGAACTCACGAACAATGCCAGGATCATCACTTCCAGATAAACTCTGGAAGTCGCCCGATTGTTCTGAGACATCGGCAGGGGTTTGCAAATCATTGTCGTCTGCCATCGTTGAAGCTGTCCTCTGCTAATAGGTATCGAAATAACGAGATGTTTTCGGCACAGGCTGACAATCGACATAGCACGTCGATTCACCAGCGGTTCGCTTGCGAACGCTGTGGCCAAACATTCTTAAAACTAATCCAATCGGCGTTAGTATCAAATAGTACACACAACCAAGAATCACAATTGTCGCCACAATTTGAATGGGCTTCGTCAAAATTGTGAAGCCACGATAAATCGATCGTTGAGTCGATGGAATCGCGTAGTAAACAATCCCGACAACAAGACTTGTCGATCCCAAACAAACAGCCACGACTGTCGCCTGCCACTTCCAGAATGCCAAACCAGCAAAGCATGCCAACAGGCCTGCCAACGACAGTCCAAAACAGCGTAATTGTGAATCCTTGAGTTCATGATGAAACATAAAAACGTGAGTGCTTAATCCAAGGCAAATTGTGACAGGTGAGTATCTGTTTCGTGTTGAGTGGCATTGGGTTGATCTGTTTTCAACAAAATAAAGTTTTCAAGAATCAACACATCCATGTTCGTCGCCATAAAGCAGCGGTAAGCATCTTGTGGTGTGCAAACGATTGGTTCACCACGCACATTGAAACTGGTATTGATCAACACGGGACACCCGGTGCGTTCATAAAAACAATTTAACAAGCGATGGAAATCCGGGTTGCGAATTTCATCCACTGTCTGAACGCGAGCCGAATAATCAACATGAGTAATCGCAGGCAACTGACTGCGAATTTGGTTTGCCTGTTCCAACCCTTGAGCACTTGCTTTTCCATCATTGTGAACATGATGTTGTTCATCAACATCAAACACACACAGCATATACGGGCTTTCACAACCGTCAGGAATATTGAAGTATTCAGCCGCTCGATCAGCCAAGACAACGGGAGCAAAGGGACGAAATGATTCGCGAAACTTGATCTTCAAATTCATCGTTGACTGCATTTTAGCACTTCGAGGATCACCCAAAATACTACGATTCCCAAGTGCACGAGGTCCAAATTCCATCCGACCTTGAAAACGACCGACCACTTTTTCATTCATCAACTGCGACACCACAACATTCGCATGTTCTAACGGGTCATCAATACGTTGGTAGTGTGCTCCGAGTTCATCAAGAACTGCTTGAATTTCGTCATTGCGAAAACTGGGGCCAAGCAAACTTCCAGACTGATGATCGGTGTGCTGAGTTTTCGTTTTGGCATGCCCCAGTAACTGGTGCCAAATCAACTGAGCAACACCTAAAGCACCACCTGCATCTCCTGCAGCTGGCTGTATCCACACGTTATCAAAAGGGCCTTCGCGAATCAGTCGGCCGTTGGCAACACAATTCAAGGCAACTCCCCCCGCCAAACACAGGTTGTTCAGCTTGGTGATCTCATGAAGATGCCGAGCCGTCTTTAAGACAATTTCTTCAGTGACGTGTTGCACTGAAGCTGCTAAGTCCATGTCGAGCTGACTGATCGCCGATTCTGGCTTGCGAGGTTTTCGATCAAAAAGAGCGTGAAATTTCGATGACGTCATCGTCAAACCTTGGCAGTAATTGAAGTACTCCAAGTTCAGTTCAAACGACCCATCATCACGTATCACCATCAAGCGGTCACGGATGGCGTCGGCGTAAATAGGCTGCCCGTACGGTGCTAGCCCCATCAACTTGTATTCACCCGAATTCACTCGAAACCCGGTGTAGTAAGTGAAGGCCGAATAAAGTAATCCGAGTGAATGCGGAAAGCGGATTTCCTTTTTGAGTTCAATGCGATTCTCACGCCCAACACCCAAACTCGTCGTTGCCCATTCGCCCACCCCGTCCATTGACAGAATTGCGGCCTCTTGAAAGGGAGACGGAAAGAAAGCGCTGGCAGCATGAGATTCATGATGCTCACAAAAACAAATCCGACGGTCAAATTCGTGGTTTAATCCGCTACGAATCTCACGTCGCAGGTGAAGCTTTCGGCTCACCCACTGAGGCATCGCTTTGACAAAAGAACGAAATCCCAAAGGAGCATAGCTGAGGTACGTTTCCAGAAGCCGATCGAACTTCAGCAGGGGCTTTTCGTAGAAACCAACATGATCTAACTGTGCCGTGGTGATACCTGCTTGGGCGAGACAATATTCAATCGCGTGTTTCGGAAAACGTTCGTCGTGTTTTTTTCGAGTAAAGCGTTCTTCTTGAGCCGCCGCTACGATTTCGCCGTCGACAATCAGCGCGGCAGCGGAATCGTGATAGAAAGCAGAAATGCCAAGAATTGCGGTCATCGAAAATTGCTTGAATGAGTTGCGAATCAGTCAGACTGAAGCCATGTCCTTTTCGGTTGAGCCTCACATGTACGATCATTGCAAACACGATGCAATGCAAGGACATTTTTCCCCGTCCAAAACTTCAAAAGG